>CAYLIL010000024.1:0-9418 GCA_964384045.1 uncultured Methanosarcinales archaeon | reverse complement strand
AAAACTTGATATTGCTAAATTAATTCATAAAAAACCTAAAGGTATGATTCTGCTCCTAGATAATGTTAATTTTTTATCTAAGAAAAATAATGATAAAATTAAATATTATTATGATCAAGATAGAATAAAGTCTATTGTGTTTACAACAACTTCTTATAAGTTAGTTAATTTTTCTGATTCAATAAAAGATAGAATTGGTAAAGATATAATTAAGTTAAAAGGTTTTACTCAATTAACAACATTAGAAATTGCAAGAGATAGATTGGGTAGTGCTGAGTTTATTCCTGACATTGTTCTAAAAAGAATTTATGATGAAGCAAATAATTTAAAAGAATTCTTAGCAATTTGTGCAGCTTTAGGAGAATCTTTAGTTTTCCAAGAAAAAGAAGTTGCTAGTGTTTATGATTTAAAGAGTATAAACGGTTTATATGAAAATGAAGATTATGCAGATACTGAAGTTTGTGAAAGATGTCATGAAGGATTAGATAAAATTGATGAACATTGGAGATGTAGAAATTGTGATCAATTTTGTCTTAATTGTGGGGTTTTAGCAGATGATGAAGATATTTATTGCCCTGGTTGTGGTGCTGAGTTTGAGGAGGAATAAAATGAAAAATATAACATGGTTCAATAAATTAGGTTTTGATAGTAATCCTTTTAGTTTTAAACCTGCTGCATTCCATAATGAGTTTTTTGGTTTTGATGATTTATTATTAGATATTAATAAAAAGATTTCTGAGTCTAATATTCTTTTTATTCATGGGCCTTATGGAACTGGTAAAACAACTATTCTTAAAAGAATTATTAATACATTCAAAGGTAAAAGAAGAGTAATATATTATAACTGTAACAAATCTGTTGGTTCTATAAACTTTAATAGATTACTTATTAATGCTGGTTGGTTCTTCAATAAATTATTCAGAGTAAGAACAAAGAATAGAATTTTACTTCTTGATGAAGCACAAGATCTTAATAAAAAAGATTTTTCTAATATTAAATCTTATTTTGAAAATAAATCTTTCAAATCAATCATTCTTGTAAGTAAAAAAACTGATATTAATTTACCTAATGAATTAAAAAAGATTATTGGTAAAGATAACAATTTTGGTTTAGGTGATATTTCTTCAGATGAAGCAATAACTCTTATTAGAATGAGAATTGGTGATTTGCAATTTCTTACTGATAATATGGTTCTTAAGATATTCAAAAAGAATAAGAATCCTAGGGCTTTTTTAAAGAATTGTGAAGAAGTTTGTAGAAATGCATTTGATCTTGATGCAGAGAAAGTTAATGATAAGCATGTTTCTAAGTTTGCTGTTAATTGAGTTTTGCTAATTTTGAACATTTGTATTTTTAAGTTAATACTGTTCTGAACCGTTCAGAAAAGCAAAACTATATGAATTAAGCTTGCTTCTGCTCAATTATGCATCACCTTGATATAGCGATTTTAAATGCTTTCAAAAAGGTTGAAGGTAAAGAATTAACCACTTCTGAAATTGTTAGATTGATTTTTCCAGATGATGCAAACACATTTGATGTTGATGGTGCGGATATTCTTTTTGTTGGTGGTGAAAAAAAAGTAAGAGGTAAGATTAGACATAAGAAATCACTCTTACATAAAAGATTGCTTTATCATCTTAATAAACTTGTGAAGAATAATATTCTAAAATTATCTGGCATAGAGGAGTTTGGGGAGAAGCGTTTTGCTTTATCTGGTGACTCTGGAGAGATAATACTTGAAGATAATACTAAAACTATTGTAATAAATAATAATTTAAAACCTTTAACTCCTATTGATGGTTATGAAGATAAAAAAATTATAAAAAAACTTGATCCTAATAATTGGATAAATAAACTAGATTCTATTGTTCTTGATGCAACTAAGTTTTCTGATTTAGATAAGCTTTACAATGCAGTATATGATTTATTTAATGAAGTAAGTGATTGTATTGCAATACTAAACTTTGAAAAACTAATTCAAAACAAAGATGACACTTTTTTATCTACTTTTATAAAAAACTTATCAAATGATACAAAAGATTATAATAAAAGAATTGGTTTTATAATTAATTGTGAAAATATTTATGATAAAGCAAGAATGAAAAACTTTATTAGGTTATTCTCGAGTGATTCTAATAATAGCTTACAAATATTTTTTGATGTCACTATTTCTGCTATTAAACAAAATAATACTTTGTTTTCTTACATTATTGAAACTTTCTCTCAAAAAAAGATAAAGATTAATATAAAAAATAAAGAATTATGTAAGTCTCCAGTATTTTTTGGAAAAGCTGGTGTTTATTCTTTTGATGAGAAAGAATGGAAACTTTATAAGAAAGAATTTGCAGATAAAACAATAGGTGTAAGTTGTTCTTCATCAACTCTAATGGTTGATATACAAGAATTTTTTAATAATTATAAAAATGCTCATGAGTTTAGAGAGTTTATGCTTAAAGCAAACAAAGCATTACTTATTGCTAATGTAAATAAAAGAAAAACTGCTCATCATTGTTTAAGGTCAATACATAAGTTGAATAAACCTTATTCAAGAGAATTTTTCTTTTTTGAAAGAAACTATATTCGTTTCTGGAATTATAATTTTAAGCTTTTTGAAAAGAATTCATTTTTGTTAGATATTTTTCGAACAATAAAAGAGGAAAGTGAGTCTTTTTTCTTTACAGAAGAGACAATATACAAATCTTGTGGTATTCCAATTAGATTTAAAATTGCTTTTAGTTCTGCATTCAGAAAGTCTGATTTGACAATGACTCAAAGGTCTTATGTTAAAAGAACTGTTCATAATATAAAATATTTTGATTCAGTTGATTCTATTAATTATTTAAAAACAAGAGAAAAACTTTCAAAAATTTTTAATGGTATTGATAGAGTAAGGTTCTTTAGAGTAACTGTTGATAATCCTAAAGAAGTTATTAATGAATTTAATTACATTTTGAAAAATCTGCATATTCCTTTTTTTACTTATGATTTTGCAAAGATAAAAGGTAATGCAAAACTAACAAGCTTTTTTGCTGATGAAAATAAAAAAAATAAAACCAAGTTGAAATAAAATGGAAATTATAGCTAAAAATATTCTTGAAGCATGGAAAACTACTCTAAAAGTTATTATGAAAAATGGCGAGGATTTTATTGATAGAGATAAAAGGGTGTGCCGAGAATTACTAAATGTTATTCTTATAATTGAATCAACAAAAGATATTGAAGAACCAATTAATGTAATGAAACGTTTTAAGGATTTTATTTACCCAAATATAGATGAGATAAAAAGCATAATGCTTAATAAGATTGATCCATCTGGCTATAACTATAGTTATGGGCAAAGATTATTTAATTATAGAAATGCTAAAAACCAAATTGATAATTTTATTTATCCTTTGTTAAAAAGCAATCCTAACTCAAGAAGAGGTATTGCAATAATTTATGATCCTTTAGTTGATTCTTTGAAAAATAAGAAATCTGTTCCAGGTTTAATAAGTGTGTATTTTAAAGTTTACAAATCTAAACTAGATATAACTGTTAATATTAGAAGCAATGATTTCTTTATCGGTTGGCCTGCAAATATCTATCAGATTTACGCTTTGCAGAAGTATCTTGCAGATAAATTAAAGATCCCTATTGGTAAAATAACTGTGTTTTCTGATTCTGCGCACATCTTTCATGAGCACTTTGATAAGATTAATGAGATTTTGGGTTAAAAGCAAAACAAAAGATTTATATATATGTGGTGTGGACATATGTATATTATAATATTCATTATAAATAAGAAATAAGGGTGGTTTAACATGTTAAAAGTAAAAAGAATATCTGAAACATACGATATGCGTGTTTTTACAGACTCTGGAGATTACTTCGGAGATATTGAAGAAGCAATATTAACTCATACTAAAATCGTTGGTTGGAGAGTTAGAGCAACAAAAAGCTCATTTCTAAATAAAGTTCTTGGTAATGCTAAAGGTGTAATTGTGCCTCATCAATTAGTTAAAAGCATTGGTGATATAATGATTATCAACAAGACTGCAGTTCCTTCATATGCAGGCGATGATGACGATTAGTTTTATTTTGTTTTTTTAGTTTTTATTTATTTAGCAACATTTAAATACTTGTATTGATTTCTGTTATTTTATGGCTGCCAAAAATAATTTTGAAAATTATAATTTTGAAAATTATAACGATGATTTTGAGAATGTTATGTCTAATTTTGGAATAAGTTGTTTTACTCATCCTGATTCTATTTCTATGACTAATCAAGATCATGCTTATTTTTATGAATTGGCTTGTACACAAGCAATAAATCTTGTTAGCAATTACAAGTTTCTAGTTGATGAACCTTTTTTTAAAGAAAGTATAAATGGTTTTGAAGATTTATTTTTAAGCGATTCTGCTAATAAAGTTCCTGCTATTCTAGTTAACATAGCTCTAACTTATGTTAATAAAGTTAGAGAAGTTGGAACAAATAGCATTGCTTCTAAGATTTCTGGTATAACTAAAGAATCTTTTGTAGAGTTGGATAAGCTAAAAAAGTTTTATGAGTTTAAAGTAGCGGATAATGGAGGAAAGCATTTTGATCATACTGAGCCATTATTTGATAAGGCAATACAACCTTTTTCTTATCGTCATCAACCAATTTATTCTGTTTTGATTGGTAGTGATATTAATAAAAAGTTAGATAAAGTTTTTGTAGAAATATCTAAAAAAGTTAAAGAAGATTCGCCTTTTGTATACATATCTCCTTTTGATTCTATTGTTGCTAACACTCATAATTTTGAAAGATTTATGTTAAAAGATGAAATTGTTCCTAGTTATACTTTTGATGATTCTAAAGTTGTGTTAGTTGATAGGGCAATATTACCTAAAGGAAACTATGAGGAACGTAAAGATCTATCTAAAATATTTTACTCTTTTGGTTCAAAAATAGATAAAAATGATTTAGTTCTTAATCCAAATAATACTTCTAAATTTGTTAATTCAGCTTATTCCGCAATAATGGGTATTATTAAACAGAAAGCTATTGTAAAGTTTAATAATTAATTATTAATGTTTAACAACATTTTTATATAATCAATTTCTAACTTGAGATATGCAAAAACATAAAGCTTTCATAGTATATTCTACATATAGAATTGATGAGCCTGGAGAGAATGCAAGAATTCATATCTTTGGTAGATTAGAGAATGATAAGAGTTTTGAAGCTGTATTTGATGTTAAACCTTATTTCTTTATTAAAAAAGTAGATAAAGATGATGCTAAAGCCATAATTGAAGATTCTGAATTAAATGCAGAATTTGAAGAAGTTAAATTAAAAAATCTTTATGATGAAGATGTTACAAAAATAATAACAAACATTCCTAAGGATGTTTCTGAATTAAGAAAACTCTTAGAAAAAAATAATATTCCTTGCTATGAAGCAGATGTAAGATTTACTCAAAGATTCTTAATGGATAATAACATTAAAGGTTCTATGATTATTGAAGGTAAAGAACAAGAATCAAATAATGTAAATACTTTTTTTGATAACCCCGTAATAACTACTTGTGAATACAAACCAAAGAATCTTAAGATACTTTCAATTGATATTGAGACTTGTAGAAATATGAAAACACTCTACGCTATTTCTCTTTACTCAAAAGATATAAGTGTGGTTCTATTAAATGCTAAACACGATAATTTGAAGAATGCAGAAACCTTTTCTTCAGAAAGAGAGTTATTATCAAGATTCAAAGAATTAATTATAAAAGAAGATCCAGATATTATTACTGGTTGGAATGTTATAAGTTTTGATTTTGCTTTTCTAAAAAAACATTTTGAGAGAGTTAAGGTTCCATTTAATTTGGGAAGATTAGACGAGAAATGCACTCTAAGAATAGAAGAATCTTTCTTAAGAGATTCATCAGCTGACTTTAAAGGGAGATTATTAATTGATGGTTTAAGACTTGCAAAGGTTTCATTCATCAAATTAGATGACTATAAATTAAACACAGCTGCAAAAACAATTCTGGGGGATGAAAAACTTCTTACTGGTGAACAGAAGGGTGAAGAAATAGAAGAATTATTCTTACATGATCAACAAAAACTTATTGATTATAATCTTAAAGATTCTGTTCTTGTTTATGATATTTTATATAAATCTGGTATGATTGATTTGTCTCTTAGTCGTTCGCTACTTACCGGAATGCAGCTTGATAAAATCCAAGCGAGCATTGCAACTTTTGATTCTGTTTATCTTCCAAGATTAAGAGATAAAGGCAAGGTTGCATTCTCATTAAGTTTTGCAAACCAACACGATCGTGTTAGAGGAGGATTTGTTTTACCTTCTAAACCCGGAATTTATGATTGGGTTATTGTCTGTGATTTCAAAAGCCTTTACCCTACTTTATTTAGAACGTTTAATATTGATCCTTACAGTCATTTCTACGATGAAAAACAAATCCCTAAGGATTTACCTAAAGAAAAATTTATTAAGGCTCCTAATGGTGCTATTTACAAAAATCAAGAAGGAATTTTATCTAATTTACTAACAGATTTTTTCAAAGTAAGAGCTAGAGTTAAAAAAGAGAAAAATCTTATGGCAAGCTTTGCAATAAAAACAGTAATGGCTTCTTTTAGTGGTGTTCTCGCAAGTCAGAATTGCAGGTTTTCTACTTTTAAGGTTGGTGATACTGTAACTAGTTTTGCACAAATGATAATTAAACACACTATAAAACTTATTGAGGATAAAGGTTATAATGTTATTTATGGTGATACAGATTCTATTTTTATTGATTTGCATGTTAAGAGTTATGAAGAAGCTTCAGAAAAAGGTAAAGAATTTGAGAAATATATTAATGGTTACTTTGATAAGTGGGTTCCTGAAAATTATGCAAGAAAATCTTATCTTGATCTAGAATTTGAAAAGACTTACAAAAGATTTTTTATGCCTAAAAATAGAGGTTCAGAAGTAGGTGCTAAGAAAAGATATGCTGGTTTGTTAGTAAATAAGGAAAAAGAGGAGATTAAAGAAAAAGTTGATTTTATTGGTTTAGAATTTGTTAGAAGGGATTGGACTGCCGTTTCTAAAGATTTTCAACTTGGCTTACTAGATAGAGTATTTCATAAAAAAGAAGTTGCAAAATTTGTTAAAGAATTTGTTGAAGATATAAAATCAGGTAAATATGATAAAAAATTGGTCTATAAAAAAGCTCTAAGAAAAAATCTTGATGAATACACAAAAACAACTCCTCCTCATGTTAAAGCTGCAAGAAAACTTGATAAACTTAAATCTAATATTATTGAGTATTACATGACTTCTGATGGTCCTGAGCCATTAGAAGCATTAAAACATTCTATTGATTATGATCATTACATTAACAAGCAGATTAAGCCGATTGCAGATTCTGTTTTAGTATTCTTTAATCAGAAATTTGATGATGTTATTAAGGGTTCTACGCAGAAGAACTTGTTTGGATTTTAGATGAATACATTTATAAATAAAATATGAACACTTATCATTACATTACAGCCCCGTAGTGTAGTGGCCAATCATCGAGGATTTTGGAAATGTTTATGAGAATAAATTTCTTAGGACATTGGAAATGTCCTTGGACCCCAGTTCGAATCTGGGCGGGGCTATTTTTTCTTTAAAAAAATGCCCTTCAGATTAAACTGGGGTCTCAATACGATAATGTCTTGATTGGCCTTTATTCATATAGGTAATAATGTTTTCTTCCATAATGAGTTTTTATTGTATAGTCTTCTTTATTAAAGTCTAATTCTTTTGTTATGAAATGTATAAATCCTTTTGCTTCAACATGAATAAATTTTAATTTTGATCCGATCTTTGCTAATTCTTGCAATAAATAATATGTTTTAACTGATAGAATTGGTTTTTTTGTTTTTGAAATTAATTTAACTTCAAAGAATTCTAGTTCAGAGATTGTTTTTTGTTTTACTTGTAAATTATTTAAAGTTTGGAAATATTCTTTTGTTTTTTCAAATTTGGGGGTTTCTTTAATCTTTAAATAAATAATATCAATTGCAGACCAATATTTATTTAGGATTGGTTTATACTTTAGAACATTTAGCATATCAAATTGATGTACTTTTATTAGTTCTTGGAATGAGGAGTAATCACTACATCTATAAACAAAGAATGTGTGGTTCTCTCGTTGAATTTCTTTGACAATAAAGGGCTCTATGATATCTACAATTCGTCTAGTAATCATGTTGCCTGTTAGGTTATTAATTTTGATCATAGTAGCTATTAAATTTTATCTTTATATATGTTCTTTGTAAGTTTTTTCGAAAGATTTATGGATTTATAGAAAATAGAGTATTATTAGTTAATAGTAGAATGTAATCTTATAGTGTTTATTTTTTATTCTGGAATGGGAAGTCTTTAATATTTCATTCAACTTCTAAAATCTCTTTAGCTTTAGTAAATTTCTTCAAAGATAGAGGAAGAAGGATTGCAAATAAAGTAATTATCCCAAGAAATATTAATTTATTTGGTTGAATGTCTGTTAAAGTATTTCCTAAATATATTAAGAAGAAAGTGCCTGGTAGCAAACCTATAAATGTTGCAATAATAAATTTACCTACAGATATGTCAATTAATCCTGCTATATAATTTTGTAATTCGTAAGGAATTAGAGGTATTAATCTCATATAGAGAATAAACATAAAACTATTTTTATCAGTACTATCTAAATATTTTTTATATTTTGTTTTTTCAATTTTAGATTTGATGTATTCACGGCCAAATTTCTTAGCAATAAGAAAAGGAAGAACACTGCCTAATGTTGATATAGTAATTACAAGAGCTGTTCCAAATAATGGAGAAAATAATAATCCTCCCACAACAGTCATTGCAGTTCCTGCATGAGGGATGAATACGGCGATTAAATAAATTAGACAATATACAATTATTGTAGCAGCACCAAACCCTTCAAGATATGTTTTTATGATTTCTGGGTTTATATATTGCCAAATTTGGAAATAAGCACTGCTGAGAATTATTAGGATCAGAATTATACTTAGAATAGTTGTTTTTTTCTTCATAAGATAACTTTATGTGCTGAATTAATAAAGCTTTTCTCTTTTAGAAAAGAATAATAAAAAAATAAAAAAAATAAACTTAGAAGTTTTTCTTTGCTTCTCCTGCTTTCATTGCAGCTACAGCGTTGTCTTTTGACATCATTGCGCACATAGTAGTGCCACAATCTGGACATTGACCTTTAGCCATGAAACCGCCTCTTGAAGTTTTGTTCATCATTGGACTTTTCATCTTCTGACCTTTTTTCTTACATTTTACACAGTATGCATTAACCATTTTGTTTTACCTCATAATGTTTTAATTTAGTTTGTTTTATGTGTAAAAAGTAGGCTTCATTAATAAACATTCTTGTTTTTTCAGCTTATTTACACA
>CAYLIL010000023.1:0-9536 GCA_964384045.1 uncultured Methanosarcinales archaeon | reverse complement strand
ATGTTGCCAATCAGAAGTTAAAGCAGAATCAGAAGTTCTACCGATGTAACCTCTTACGGTTTCATCAGATAATCTGATGAATAATTTACCATCTGAATCTGTTCTTAAAGTATATTCTGCATTTACCCCAATAGAACCTTTTTGTAAAATAATAGAGTTAGGCAAATCTGAAAGTTTTATCCAAGCAGAAATAGTAAAAGGATCAGTGCCGAAATATAAAGAAGAATGGTTGTTAACACTAATAGAATCATCTATACCATCAAAATTATAACCTTTTCCTCGAGCACCAATAGTCAGATTAGGGCAAGCAATTGCAGAACAAGTTCCATTATTGCCATAAGAAGAACTATCTAAATAATTATCCTCAAATTTCCACCAACCAACTAAAGAATTATTCCAATCGATAAATGAAGATAACTTATTAGTTGCATCACTTACACTAGCATTCACAAATGTAAAATTATTACTTGTTGAATTTTTTGTATTATTATCAGGGGTTTGACCCTGAAAACTAATTAAAGGCTTAACAGCCTCGACTGTAAATGTATTATTACTAGTAGAAAATAAACAATAATTGTTATCATTACAAACTTTACAATTCCACTTATAATTACCAGCTGCTAAATTAGAAACATTAAACATTGAAACACCAGAAGTTCCACTTATAGAATAAGTTTGATTAATATCCCAAACAGAATTATTGAGATATAAACTCACATTATGTAAGTCGATAGTATCTGAATAACTGCATTCAAATATTCCTGAATTATCGATAAACCAGCTAGTAGGAGGAGAGATTAGATCAACAGATAAGTTTCCACGATCTAAAGTTATACCCAAATTGAGAGAAGAAGTTAAATTAAAAGAAGTAGAATAATCAGAATAAGTACTTTTTGTAGCATTAACAGTGAAATTAGAATAATAATAAGAATCAGTTCTGTTAACCCAATACTCTAATAAAGTTTGTCTTGGAATATCACCAGAAACATTTGATAAAATACTAAACTTTTGAGCTCCATCTTTATCCCAAGC
Organism: uncultured Methanosarcinales archaeon; assembly: GCA_964384045.1. GTDB lineage: Archaea > Nanobdellota > Nanobdellia > Woesearchaeales > CAYZNE01 > CAYZNE01. The sequence continues at coordinate 8,504 of CAYLIL010000023.1, read as the reverse complement.
AGACACATTTGCATTTTCCACATCAGATGTTGAATCGTTCACATGAATATTTAAATAATTAAAAAAGTTTAATTTTGTTATAGCAGTAGCACTAAAACCAACTTCATTTTTATCGTAAGTTACATTAGTAAAATTAGCAACAGTAGATGTAGAACCTGAATAAATATCATCTACGCCAGAATAAGTAGCATTATAATAGTCATTGGTAAATGTTGAAGTACTAGTTCTTGATAAATAAACTGCTATACTATTACTCCCAGTAGTTGTTATCCTATTTGAATTAGACATAAAATTATCAATCCCACTATCAATATAATAACCATGAGCAGAAGACCCTACAGTACTGATATTGTTTGAAGTTAAATTAATATTATCACTACCACCATAAACTTGAACTCCAAATGAACCTGCTTGTTGAGTGTTAAGATTATTATCTATGAAAGTATTAGAATCAGAACTATATAGTTTTATGGTAGGGGAAGTAGTCTCGTGCGTTGTAACATCATTATTAGAAAAAATATTATCAGTAGAAGTATACATAAAAAAAACACCGTATGAAACTGATGCGTATTGAGATATTGTATTATTTGAAATATTGTTTGAAGTTGACTTATAAAAATTCAAAGCTGCGGTTGATGTTGTTGATGAAATGTTACTATTAACAATATAAGAATTGTCTGACCCCATTAAATGCAATCCTTCATTATCAACAGTAACATTATCATAAGTAACATTATTACAACCACCACAAATAACTTGGCCATAAGAAGTTAAATCTTGGTCCTGATAAACTGTTTGATCTGAAATAGAATGGTTATATAGAATTGGATTTCCTCCTGCAAGATTAGAAGTATCGATGTCATGTGCATAACTATCCTCACAACCAATAGCAGGGCCCTTTGAATTATTTATTTCGTTGTTTCTTAGAACCGTTCCGGTTACGACACCATCAAAGAAAATACCAAAAGTTGGAACACAACAACCAGTGCTTGCATAATTAACATAAATATTATTATTAGTTAAATTATTATTTGCCACACCATTCAACTCCACCCCATGAGAACTTTGAGTGGTTGTTGTGATATTATTATCTACAATATTGTTATCGTCAGAAGAAGAAATTAATCTAAGGCCCACCGATAGATAATTTTCAAATGTAGTTAGAGAATTATTATATATTTCATTTCTATCTGAAGCACTTAATATTATCCCATAACCCCTCCCCGCATTATTAATAATAACATTATTAGTAATATTATTAGAATTAGAATTAGAAGCAAAGGATATACCATGGTTATAAACATAAGTTGAACCAGAACCTTCAGTGGTTAAAGTATTATTATGAATTGTTCCATTAGTTGCACTAACAAAATTAATAGCATGAGAATAAGTGTTTGTTCCATCTATTTGTTCTATGATACAATTTTTTATTGTTGGTAAATTATATCCAGTTACATTCACACCATAACCGGCACTTACTGCAGAATAATTAATAGTATTACCTTGACAATCAAGAGTTACATTATCTGCAAGAATATTAAAACAAGTTGAATCTGCTTGAACATCTTGAGAAAGATAATAAATTGTATTTGTATGATCTAAGTCCGTGCACCTAGTTAAGTTATCTGGACAATCATCAAACTCCCACATGATTGCAGGAATATTATTTCCGCCATCTATTGCCCCACAAATATAGATTGGTTCAGACCCCCTGTTATTACCATAACTAACATTAGTGTTTAAAAAAGAATAAAAATTTGTATTATCAAAATTAGCTAACCAATAATTATTGCTATTTCTAGTTATTAAACCACTACCTAAATTAAATGTTCCATTACCAACTAAAGAATCTAAAGTTATATTTATATTATCATCAACAATAAATGTATCATTTTCAGAAGCAAGACTGATATTTGTAAAGAAAGAATTACCAGTAACATTAATTGTTACATTGTCTCTACCTGGCCATTGATCTGTATTAAGGCCAACTGTGTAATTCACCCATTTTAAATCAAACTTACTATAAGTTACAGGATAATCCCATAGAATATCTTTTCCAAAAATAACAGGATAATTTTCTGAAGCTGCCTGAATTTTAACAGGATAAATTGAATTTCCCTCTGATGAAATTTTATTTGCAACCCCCATAATTGTTCCAGATTTTGTAGAATTACCAAATATTAAATTAATAATCCCTGCACCACCAAATTTAGAGCCAGGAGAGATAGAAATAGATCTTGAACCACCAATAAAATTATTAAGAATATTGAAATCTTGATAGACCAATATAGAATTATTACTTGAACCACCAGTATTAAAATCATAAAAAGTTGTATCTTGAGAACCAGTTATATCATAATTAGTAGCAGCACTCCAATTAAAATAAACTGTTCCTTGATTATGATTAAAAGTTCCACCATTAGTAAAATCCCCTCCAAGATAAGTTGTTTCATTAGTTGCATTAAATGTTCCGTTGTTATTTATAGTTACAGCACCTAAACTATGAGTTCCATTTCTTCCTAAAATAATTCCGGTAGCACCAGGATTCTCCCCTAAGCTAGTAGTCCCCCCAACATTTAAATTTCCACCATTAGTATCTAGAATTATAGTAATTGTATCAGTTCCACCCGTTCCAACCCACAAATTATTTTCTAAAAATAGTTCTCCGTCTGAAGGAATTTTTGTTGTTCTAGAATAGCCAAAATACATATATAAATTATAAACATTTTTTGATTCTGGAAGATTAGGTAAAGTAATACTGCCTGTTCCTTGAGGGGGAACCACATCACCAGTATAAGTTTCAGCAAAGCTACCATTAACACCAATCTCCCACCAATTACTTGAATCAGAATCACCATAACCAAAATCATTAGTAATAAGAAACATATTCCCTGAGCCATCAACTAAACCACGGTGAGTAAATTTACCTAAAATAGCAGTAATTTTATTTAAGTTTAAAGTAATTCCATCATCTAAAATAAGATTGTATAATGATTTTCCAGCACCATTAAAACTTCCTCCAGGTGAATCAAAAGTTGTATTAGATTTTATATGAATAGCTCCATCATTATGAGTAAAAACTCCGGCGTTTGCTCTTGTAAAATTACCATAAAGAATTGTTTCATTTGCAGTTGCAATATAAGTTCCATTTTCTGTAACATTTAAACTACCAAAATATTGAGTACTCCCAAGACTTGCATCAAGAGTTCCATTAATAATAACCTCTCCAGTTACGTTAATAGAATAAATAGAAGTATTCAAAGTTAAATCAGGACTAATATTTAATGTAACACATGAAAGATTTTCTGTTAAAGTTAAATTTTCAGTAGGATTACAATAATTCACTACACTTGATAAAATTGTTAAACTATCACTTAAAACAGAATCACCATCACCAAAACCATCATTAGGAGTAACTGCAACACTCCAATTATCACCAATAGAAGTTTCATTAGAAACAATAGTTTGAACAGAATGATTTGCAAACCCAGCCTGATACGAAACATTAATCTGTTCAGCAGACAAAGTATAATTATACATCTTTACTTCATCAATTGTACCATTTACATAACCGCTTCCGTATTTCCCTATAAATAAGTTATTTGCAGTATCTAATGTTTTACCATCGTCCCCTGAAATATCTGTTTGAGTTACATAAGTTCCATCAAGATATACTTTCAAGTAATCATCTCTATCTACGGTTGCTACAAAATAATGCCAATTATTATCATGACCTATAGTATTAGAAAAACTTACACCCAATCGTGACCCTCCAACAGCATAAGTTTCAAACCGAACAAAACCATTTATTACATTTGCTGTAAGAAACCCAAACCCACTACTTCCTCCACCACCACCATTAGATAATAAATAAGTATAACTGGCTGGCCCTGCTTCTTTTACCCAAAGAGCAACACTAAAGTCATCGGTTCCTACTAAACTTGTTGTAGAGCCTTCAATATAATCTCCATCACCGTCAAAAACATAAGCACCACCAACTTTTCCAGAAGGAGTCCAAGTTGCTCCATTAATAGTTCCATTGTTTTCAAAAGTAGAATAATCCTTAGCAATAGAAGAATCATTTGTATCAAAAGGCATATTCAAAAAAGCAATACTACTTCCATCCTTTCTCCAATCAGTAATATTAGTGATAGAATCACCATCCGAATCAGAACCACCAGAAATAAAAACAGTTAAATTATCAGCAATTAGATTATTACCTGAAGAAGAATTAAGAATAACACCTGAAATAGAAGGAAGAGCATTTTGAATTGTGAGAACAGAAGTGTTTGAAGGAGAACTATTTAAAGTTCCATTACTACAAGTAAACTCAATGTTCCAATCTTCACCAATAGTTGTTAAACTTGAAGAAATATTTTTAACATTTGTACTAACATCTTTGGTTACATTAGCAGTTCCTACTTCAGATATGACTTCAACACTATTATTAAAAACTTTCCAATAAACAGTTAAATTATTTAAATCTGGATCAGAACAAGTAACATTACCAATTAAGTCATCAGTAGTATCAACAACAGCAGGACCTAAATTAGATGAAACAACATAAACATCCCAATCCAAATTTAATTGAATTCCAGCAGGAGCAGTGCTTTCAAGCATAGTAATATTTGTTTTCCAAGCATCATCAATATAAATCATATAGGTATTATCTGCAGTGTCTGTAATATTTAGATTTACAATACCATCTGCACCTGTAGAACCAGTATTAATTGTAGAACCAGTGCTATTTTTAATAATAACATTTGCATTGTTAACAGGATCACCACCAGAAGTTGTAACATTAAAAGGGAAAAATCTATTAAGAAAGTGGCCTGCAGTCCAAGCATCAACACTAGTAATATTAAAATATCCATGAAGCACATTGTTTTCTGTTGCACCACCATAAAGATCAAAGTCCTCGATACTTGAGGAAGGTTGAGTGAAATTAATAATTGCATTATCATAAATTCTTGACCTACTAGCTGAATCGATGACTGAGTTCTGAATAGTGGTTGAAGAAACACTATTAAAAAGTGCAGTGCTAGTTATTGTTGAATTAACTAAATAGTTTTCTGAAGTTCCCAAAGAATAAAAAGTAGAAAGTGTTGAATTAGTTATATTAACTTTAGCACTACTAGAGTAAACAACTAAAGCAGTTATATTAGAATTAGTTAAATTTAATATATTATTTCCTCCATTAGTTGGAGAGATTTGTTGATCCCAATTAGTATGAGGAGGATTTATATTATCAATATTAATCTCGCTTCCCGGTTGATAAGCAAAATAACTAAGATAACTTATTTGGGAATTAGAAATATACACATCATCATTATCATAATTATAATGAATCAATTGGTAAATATTAGAATTAGTTAAATTTATATTTCCACCATTATTATATAAGTAAATCATATTAAATTCAGTGTTAGTAAGATTCATAGTAAAATCTGTTCCAACAGAACTAACATTTATATTCACAGGAACATCTTCATATAAATTAGTTATATTTACAAACCCTCCTCCTTCAACATAAATAAATGCTCTATTAATATAAGAATTATTAGAAACAAAAACAGAATTTGGTTCATATAAATAAAAATAAAAGTTTACATTAACATTATTAAAGTAGATATCAGAATCAAAAATTTGAGTCCTTACCCTAGTTGATATGTTTGTATCAGTAAAATTAATTATACTCCCATCATACCCATATAAATTAACATATAAATTGTCTCCTTCTTCTTCTATAACTGAGCTACCATTAACAGTTAGATTACCATAAACATTAATATCATAATTCCAACTAGCAGTTTGGGCTATTTGTAAAGTAACATTTTTTAATATTAATTGATCACTAACTTCAATATTTATATGACCAGCAATAGTTATTGTTTGATCTTCACATAGTTCAGTGCCTGAAACATCCCAATCTCCAGAACCAGGAGGAGTACAAGGATCATAAGCATAATCTGTTACAGTTGCATTTTGATTACTAAACTCAAAAGCAATAGTTGCATATCCTGCAATATTCATATAATTTGTAAACTCTCCCGTTGTGTTTTCACAAGAATAATCTTCTATAAAAAATTTAGAGGGTTTAATAGAATCATTTAATGTGAGTTCAGAATAATTATAGACATTATTATTTTCATCAATTATTTTAAGATCATTTAGCAATGAATTATTTCCACAAGTAATATCTAAAAATCTCATCTCATCAACTGTTTGATTATTGTCTAGTTGTATTTCTTCCCAATAAGAATTAGGAGAAGAGATAGAAAGATTTCCCGTTCCAGTTGTATCAAATCTAACATACCAAGTTTCATTATCTTTTAGATAGGTGTAAGGATTTAACACAGCAATTTCAATTTCATAAGTTTGATTAGATAAATGGGGAACTATCCATTGGATATAATCAATAAAGCTATTATTATTTTCATCAATGAACTCAATTGAATCTTTAGAAATAGGAATTTTCTTATTATTTTCATAATGATATAATTTTATATTTGTTTGTTTATACTTATCATCGACAAATGATCTTGCAGTAATATTTTTGTAGTGTATATCACTGGAAACTGTTATTAACTTTTTTGTTGATGTAATTGTTTCTTCAATTATTTTTGGTGCTTCAGTTTCATACTCAACTAATACTTTTTCTGTATCTTTAGGAACATTAAATATTAATTCTAGATCCTCCCTAATAAGATTATCTTGTTCACTAGTAATTTCTTGTTCAACAGAAGCTAATTTAGAATTAACTGACAATACTTTTTGTTTAATGTCAGATTTAACTTTTTTATTATTACTAACTTCGCTGATTGTTTCAAGGGAGTCTTTAAGTTTTGCAAATTCTTTAGCTCGATTTAGATTAATTTTATTATCTAAAGCAGAGTCAATTGAAGTGTTAGTTTTATTACTAACTGCAGTGATAGTTAGATTTAGAATACCTTCAGGAAGATTTGTATTAACCTCTATAAAATTTTCTTTTAAGTTATGCGGCTTTTTAATATCAATTGTCTTTTTCCATTTAACAGGTTCTAGAATAATTGCTTTTTTCTGCTCAAGAGATTCAATAAGCTTAATTGACTCATTGTTAATCTCTTCTGATGCAACATTTATTGTAAAAGAATTAGATTTAATTAATGATTCACCATCAAAAGCATAAACGTAAAATGTGAATTCACCGTATTCTTGAGGAGTAAAAAATAATTTATCTTGCTTTAAATCAATATTAAAACTTTTTGTTTCCTTAAAATCATAAGTTAACTTATCTTTGTCAGTAAAATATTCAGAAAGCTTGTAATTATAAGTTTGATTAAGTTTAGCACTTAGATTTGCAAATTGTTTTATTTGCTTAGGTGGCACATTCTCTACATTTTGTGTGTAAATAAATTTTTCTATGTAAAGTTTAGCACCATTAACATTAATAATTATGGAACTAGAACTTAATTCATTAAGATTACAAGTTTCTTTACATAACCCCTTAATATCCTCAAGATTTATTATTAAGTTAATTGTTTTATTAAAATCAGTAAAATTAGAAGTTTTGTTTGTAACATTTAGCTCAATGATATTTTCAGTAATGTTAATACTTTCCTTTATTGTTGTGTTTAATTTTGTTATATTAATTGTTTTATTAATTTCAGTTACATTTAATGTTAAATTATTTGTTAGTTTAATAGTTTCATTAGCTTCAATTAAAGGATTGTTTGGTTCAGTTATATTAAGAGTTTCCTTAGTAAGATTTAATGCAGTATCTTTTATTTCTTTTGTTGGAGTAAGAGAAATATTTATTTTTTTAGTTTTGATTTGTTTATTTAAATTAACTATTTGATTTTTTTTGTCTTCTTTAACTTCTTTAACTTCTTCATCAACTACCATACCTGTAATTAAATTCTTTTGAGATTTATCCTTAACCTTAGACACTAACAGCATAGCTTTATCAAGAACAACAAAATTACCCTGATCAGTTGATAATAAAATCTCAAAATCTGATTCTTCAGTATAAGATAAATGGCCTATAACTTTCAAAGAAAGAAGGTTAGTTATATTAAAATCAATAGTTTTGTCATTAATAAAAGTTTGATCAACAACCATATCTTGATAATTTGAATCTTCATAAGTAAACAAACCAGTAATATTAGATTGACCAAGAAGAGTAGCAAAAAGTACTAACCCAATAATTATGAATGCAGCAAATGCATACGGCTTGTGTGTTTTTGGTTTAGTTTGTAGACTTTCTCTGAGTGCAGAAATTTTTCTGTTTAAATTTGAAAGTTTTATATTTTCTAAATCTGGAATTTGTTTTATTGCATAAATACTTTGAAAATCAGTAAGAGTTATTTCATTTTTTTCTAGTTTTTCTTTTAATAAATTTATAGAAGTAGCTAGTAAATCTCTTTTACTCTCTAAATTTCTAAGCTTTTCTATGTTATTCATCTTTTTCAAAACTAATGTTTGAATGTTTTTCCTTTATTCTACATACTACACAGCTAATTGTT
>CAYLIL010000022.1:0-9595 GCA_964384045.1 uncultured Methanosarcinales archaeon | reverse complement strand
ATTGGTGGTGCGATGGGTCGTTCTAAAGGAGATATTCCAGGAGTTAGATGGCAAGTTATCAAAGTTAACGATCAGTCACTTAATGCTTTACTTCGTGGTAAGCTAGAGAAAGCAAGAAAGTAATTAGTTTCTTTTATTTTTTATTCCGCTTTTCGGTGCCAATAAATCTTTATTTATTCAACTTTGTTGAATGACCAATAATTTTAATTATTGTGTTTATTGAGCATTTATTTCTTATTTTTATTCATTCTTAATACCAAGTTTTATAAGAGCATTTTTTATTCTTATTTATATGAAAAGATATTACTCTCATGAAGCAGACCAATGGCAAAAACTAGATATTGCTAAAGGAAAAATTGTTCCTTCTGAATTAGAAATTAAAACAGTAGAAGTTAAAGGTTTCATTGGTAGTAGATGTGTAAAACTTAAATTTACTAATGAAGAATTAGAAAAGTTTATTGCATATGAAATTAACCCAGCAAATAAATCTTTAATTGGAATTACAAATAAAAATGATTTAAACAAAGTACAAGCTTACATAGAAAACAATTTTGTTATTGCAATAGAACTTTATAATAGCTAAATATTTTTAAACAACACACACTTCTAACACTTTATGTCGAACAGAACAAAGCCAGAGCAGAATCCGATTAGTAAAAAAATTAAAATTACTAAGAAGTTTGAAGAACGTTATAGAGAATTACTTGGTGATAGATATGATGAATTTGTAGAGTATAGTTTTGCTTATCTACGTAGATGTGTTCGTCTTAATACTCTAAAGATTGATTTTGATGTTGCAGTTGAGAGATTAAAAAAGAAACTAAAACTAATTCCTATTCCTTGGTGTGAAGTGGGATTCTGGGTTGAAGACAAAGAAAAAGAAAGATATGACTTTGGAAATATGATTGAACACCAACTAGGTTATTTCTATTTGCAAGAAGCTGCATCTATGATACCTGCAATTGTATTGGATATTGATGAGGGAATGAAAGTTCTTGATATGTGTGCTGCACCAGGATCTAAAACTTCTCAAATAGCACAATATATGGATAATACTGGAGTTCTTATTGCAAATGATATTAGTTTTGCAAGACTTAAAGCTCTTGGTGCTAATCTTCAAAAATTAGGTGTTTTTAATGGAGTAATTACTAATCTTAATGGTGCTTATTATAATAAACCTGAATTTGATAGAGTTTTAGTTGATGCACCCTGTTCGGGAACAGGAACTATTAGAAAGAGTTTCAAAGTTCTTGATATGTGGTCTCCAGGGCTTGTTAAGAAATTTTCTCATATTCAAAAGAATTTAATAAAAACAGGATTTAATGCTCTTAAATCAGGAGGAGTAATGGTTTATTCAACCTGCACTCAAGAACCGGAAGAGAATGAAGCTATTGTAACTTGGCTGTTAGAGAATTTCAAGAATGCAGAGTTAATGGATATTGAACTCAAAATAAAAAGAAGTCCGGCACTCACTAAGTGGCAAAATTTAAAGTTTCACAAAGATATTTCTAAATGTTTAAGAATTTATCCTCAAGACAATGATAGTGAAGGGTTCTTTGTTGCAAAGATTAGAAAAACTTAATGATAACTATATTATTCTTATTGTAAATATTACTCATTTTTTTCATTAATATTCTTTTTACTTCTTGCATTAAAATAAAATACAGATGTCAAGGAAGGTAAAGAAGATAAATAAGGATTAGAAGCATCTGCTAATTCATTAAAAAGAACATTTAAACCAACAAAAAGTGTTGTTGGAATAGCTATTGATAATGTTTTAGCAGCTTTTTCATTTTTAATATTCTTAACTAAGGAATCACAAGTTTGTGCACCAAGCCAAGCAACACCAAAATAAAGAAGGTAAAATGATGCAGACCTATAATTGTCTGCTTTTTTGAAATAGTTTATTGCTAAAGTAACACCAGCTTTTCCAGCAGCACTTGTCAATGCAAGATATGCTTTTGGCCATTTTGCTATAAAGTCAAAATATCCGAATAATGCATTTTTTAAGTCTTTAACACCAAGATTAGGAACATCAATAACTAAATTATCAATAGAAGGATAAGGATTATACTCATAAGCCAAGTCTTTAAATTGAGGTAATATCATAATTAACAAGAATGGAGATAAGTATATAAATATTGCTGTCAATAATTAAATATAGCAAACATAGATTTCCATACAAACCAAGAATAACAACAGAAACTATTGATAAGATAGTTGAAGATAATAGTTAACTAAGTTTTTTATTTATTTTCTTTTTTCCAGTTTTTAGTACTTTAGAAACATGTTCTTCAGATAATAATTTCATTTGAGAAATTGCAATCTTATTTAACTTTTCAAGTCTCATAGATTGTTTTAAACCTTCACCAATAAAATGAGCATTGAGATTTTCAAGGTTAGACAAGCAAACAAGTTGAGAAATATTTGCATAATCTCTTAAGTTGCCTTTTTTTCTTTTATTTTTTTCTCGCCAATTTTTAGCAGTCTTACCGAACAAAGCCATATTTAATACATCCGCTTCATTTGCATAAATATAATTTATCTCTTCTTTTGATAATTCTTTAGGAATAAGATTTTCTTTTATGGCATTTGTATGAATTTTATAATTAATTTTTGCAAGATTTCTTTTTATGTCCCACCCAAATTCCTTTTGTTCATATTCTTTTAATCTTTGAAATTCTTTAATGAGATAAATTTTAAATTCAGCACTAATCCACATACCAAATTCAAAGGCTAAGTCTTTATGAGCATAAGTTCCACCATATTTGCCAGCTGTTGCTCTAATCCCTATAGCTTTAGTTCTTTTAACCCATTCTTTAACACTAATCTTAAAGCTATTTAAACCAGATTTATTTCTAATTAGGGCGAATTCGCCCCAATTAAAATTTTGATTATTCAGTTTTTCCCAAATACCAAGAAATTCTAGTGTATTTCTATTTCTAAGCCAATCTTTTATAAAAAAATCTCCATCTTTTGCTTTCAACATATCAGTTAAAGAAATGTAATCATGATTCTCAACGCTTAAAATATTTATTTCAGTTCCTTTTACATTTATTTTTGACATTTTAACTATACTTTATCCAAAGCCGCTCAAACTCCTGCACAAACGCAGTGGCTATCTGATTATTGTAAATTATCAAAATATTTTCATTATTTCTTTTGATTGCATTCTCAGAATAATTTAAACTACCAAATTGCACAATCTCATTATCAATTACAATGAACTTATGGTGCATTGAACCAGGATTTAAATCAAAGATTATATTTATACCATATGTTTTTAAAATTTCAAACTTAGAAGATTTAGAATTCATCATCCTTTTCTCCATAATAATATTAACTTCTACTCCTCGCTCATGAGCATCAATTAGTGCAAGAAATATTTCTTCAGAGGTAAGGGAGAATGCAGCAACATGAATACTTTTATTGGAAAGATTTATGAGTTTTAGAAGCCGATTTATTCCTATGCTGCATTCTCTAGGACAAAAATAATTTTCTATAACAAAATCATTTAGTGCAAATATATTTATATTCTTAGGAGAATCTTTTGCTAATAAATAATTTAATTCATTTCGATAATTTTGTGCAAGAATCTCTGATTCTATTAAAATAAAATTATTATCATTTCTTTGTGTTCCAAATCTTGTTGGATTCATAGAACCAGTTAAAACTTTATTATTGTCAATAATACAAAATTTATGATGCATGTATGCACTTTGCTGTAAATAAAAAGCTTTCTCAAATAAATTATCCTCTTCTAGTTTTTTATCAAGAACAAGGTTATAATCTTTAGTTTTTATTACTGAAACTAAACTAGGAATATTCATATCATAAAAAGCACATTCCAACTTACTACTTTGATTTAACTCAGAAATTAAACCTTGACTACAATTATTATGATTACAGAAATATAATCTTACTTCACCTTGATCTTTACTAATGTTTAAAGCAGAAACACTAGTTATTACTAAAAAGAATATTAAGATTGTTAGGAGTTTCATACAAAAGGAGCATAAACAATGCTTTAAAGCTCTAGTTGTTAATTTTTCGAAACCTTTACGATTATTCAGAAAATAGTTTGCCAAGACAACATCTAAATTCATTTAGTTTTATATACACTATAAAAAACAACCTTTATAAAATAATATAATAAATATATACTATAAAGAGGTTGAGTGTTGAATGACTACTAAAAAGAAGGTTTTTAAGAAAAAAGTAATTAAGAATGCTTCTAAAAAAACAAAAACCTCAAAAAAAATAGATAAACCTGTTCTTTTAATGATTTTAGATGGATTTGGCATAAGAAATTCTAAAAAATATAATGCTGTAAAACTTGCAAAAATGCCTTTTTATTGCTCTTTACTTAAAGAATATCCTAACTCAAAGTTGTATGCTTCTGAGAAATATGTTGGATTACCTAAAGGTCAAATTGGTAATTCTGAAGTAGGGCACATGACTATTGGTTCAGGCAGAGTTATTGACACAGATTTAACACACATAAACAGAGAAATAAGAAATAAGAAATTTTTCAAGAACCAAATATTAAATAAAGCAATGAGAAAAGTAAAAAAAGATAATTCTGCATTGCATTTAATGGGTTTACTTAGTGATGGGGGGATTCATAGCCATATTAATCACTTACTTGCTTTGATTAAACTTGCTAAACAACATAAAATAACAAAAGTTCATATTCATTGTTTTCTTGATGGTAGAGATACTCCCCCTAAATCTGCAATTAAATATATTAAACAATTACATAACTTTTGCAAAAAAAATAAGACAGGGAAAATAGCTTCAATAATAGGAAGATTTTATGGAATGGATAGAGACAATAGATGGAAAAGAGAAAACCAAGCTTACTCATTAATTGTCGATGGGAAAGGAAGAAATTTTATTGATCATCCAATTAAAGCAATAAATTATGCTTACAAACAAGGCGAAACAGATGAATTTGTTAAACCAACACTTATTGATGAAGAGGGACTTGTTAAGAAAGAGGATACAATAATATTTTTTAACTTTAGAAGTGATCGTGCACGAGAAATTACAAAAGCTTTTACAAAAAAGAATTTCCATTCATTTAGAAGAAAATTTGTTAAAACTAATTTCATTTGCTTAACAATGTATGATAGACATTTAAATCTTCCTACTGCATTCAACCAAAGAATACCTAAAAACACAATCGGAGAGATTGTAGCAAAAAATAAATTAAAACAATTAAGAGTTGCTGAAACAGAAAAATATCCACATGTAACTTTTTTCTTTAATGGAGGTATTGAAACACCTTACAAAAAGGAAGATAGAATCTTAGTTCATAGCCCAAAAGTTCTTACCTATAATTTAAAGCCAGAAATGTCTGCATTAGGAATAACTAAAAAGCTAATAACAACTTTAGAAAAAAAAGAACATAAATTTATTGTATTAAATTTTGCCAATCCCGATATGGTCGGGCATACAGGCCTTCTTAAAGCAACAAAAAACGCCCTTAAAAAACTTGATCCACTTATTAAAAATATTACTGAGGAAGTTTTATCTCAAGATGGTTCTGTTTTATTAATTGCAGATCATGGTAATTGTGAAACAATGAGATATAACAAGAAACCACACACTGCACACACAACTAATAAAGTTCCATGCATCCTAATCAATAATAATATTAAAGGAGAGAAATTTAAGTTAAGAAATGGTTCACTAAAAGATGTTGCACCAACCTTACTAAAACTTCTAAAGTTAGGTAAGCCAGATGAAATGACAGGACACTCTTTAATCAATCTTAAACTATTAAAAAAACTAGAATCATAATATGGCAGAATTAAAAAAGAACATTGGGTTTTTGACAATATTTGCATTACTTATTACTTCTCTATTAGGAACAGGAATATTTCTTACAACAGGAGTTATTATAAGCTTTACAGGCACAGCAGGAATTATTTCTTGGGTCATAATGTTTTTAATAAGTTTGTATATTGCTTCATGTTTTGGTGAACTTGTAGCTCTTTACCCAAATGCAGGAGGAGTTTATGAATTTAGTAAAAAGGCTTATGGAAGATTTCCTAGTTTTATTATTGGATGGACTACTTGGCTTGTAAACACAATTAACACCCCACTACTCATAGTTGCAGCATTAAAAATTGCTTTCCCAACACTCAGTAATTTATATTTTGTTTTAATCTGTATAGGAATTATTATCTTCATGAATTATATTACGTATAGAGGAATGAAAGACAGTTCTATTCTACTTTATATTTTTGCAGTAATAACCTTAGGAGTTATAGTAGCTTTTATTGTTGGAGCATTACCAGTATTTAACCCACAAATAATTTTCCCAATTAAGAATATAAATATTTTCTTAATATTTATTGGAGCATTTTTCATATCTGAAACATTTTTTGGCTGGGAGAGTGCAAGTTTTCTTGCAGAAGAAACAAACAATGCAAGAAAGGTTATACCAAAAGCATTAATTATTAGCACAATAATAGTTGGTTTATTAAGTGTTTTAGTTGGTGTTATTTCTTTAGGAATATTACCAATAGAACAACTTATTAATAATCCTAATTCATTTAATATCTTAATTAATGCAATTTTCGCAGGTAGTTATTTGAAATATTTTATTATAGGAATATTAATAATCTTTATTGGCAGTGCATTTTGTAATATAATCTCTACTCCTCGTCTTTTATTAGCTATGGCAAGAGATAAATTATTTATAGAACAATTTTCAGAAATAAGTAGTAAGAAAAATACACCATATAAAGCAATTCTCTTCCAAACAATAGTAGGAATAATATTAGTATTTATTTCATTAGGCCAATATAAAGTTTTACTTAGCATATTAATTCCCTTATCTTTACTTATGTATTTAGCAATAATTATTTCTGTTCCAGTTTTAAGAAAGAAAGATCAAACAAAAAGAAGTTTCAAAGCACCACTAGGTAACTTTTTGCCTTATGTTGTGGGCTTATTAATATTAGCGTTTATTATTGCCTGGCTAATTTTAGAACCAAATAGTTTTTACTTATTTAGATATGCATTAGGATTTATAATTTTTGCTCTACCAATTTATTTAATGTTAAATATATACTATAATCCTTCATTTACAATAAAAATTAATGAATACTTTGCACACTTAAGTTATTATTTTGAAAATGTTTTCTTCCCAAAATCAATAAGAAGAAAAATAATCTCAATTTTTACTGATTACAAAAATAAAAAAATATTAGAATTTGGTTCAGGAATAGGAAGCTTAACAACTTTTCTTGCTGATCAAATTGGTGAAGGTGGAAAAATTTATGCAGTTGACTTTAGCCAAAAGAATATTAAAATACTTAATAAAAGATTAATAAAAGAAAATAAATATCAAGTAGAAATTATTCATGATGAACATATAATTAATAGAATACATCCAAATGTTCCTAAAGTAGATATGATATTTAGTGTTGGTATGATTGGTTATGTGCAAGATATTCAGAAAATCTTAAGAGAGATGAATGATATTCTTCCAGAATCAGGAAAAATTTGTTTTATTGAGTATGTTGATTATTTCAAAGTAATACCAAACCCAAAAATTATTAGTAATAAAGCTGAATTAATAGAATTATTTAAAAAAGCAGGATTCGCAATCAGAATAGAAAAGATTAAAGGGTTTTTATGGAACTATTATTTGATATATGGGATAAAAACAAGCCATAAGAACATACCTTATGCTTGATTCTCTTTAGAAGCAGAAATTCTTTTTTCTTCATCAACAGCTTTTTTATACTTAGTTAAAGCAGAATCTAATTCTTTTAAGTCAAAAGTTGCCCAATGTTTATTATTAGTAAAATGAATTATTGCGCCAGGTGAATCCCATAGTAAAACCCCAGAATACTTATAACCACATTGAATTATTATATCCGGAGGTAAAAAGTATGAACTAAACAAAGACTCTTTTATTGATTCAGGAGTTATTTCCTCTGCATCAATTTGTTTATTAACTGCTTTTATTGTTAATAGTTTTATTGCTGAAATAACTTCATCTTTACCATCATATTTTACCAAAAAGTTTAAGAAAAATTTATCATAATCTTTTGTTTCTTCTGTTATTTTTTTCATATTCTCAGTTATTGCAACTGGGAAATCAAACCATTTACCAATAAACATAATTCTAATCTTATTATCCTTAATTATAGGGTTATCTAGAATATATGATAGTAATTCATCTAAGAATTTTATATCTTTATCTGTGGAAGTATCTAATTGAAGAGAAATAACAGGAATATTTATTTTAACCTGATTTTCAATAAGCTTTTTTATTTTTTCAATAGCAATCATTTCTCTTCGGCTTTCTTGTTTTTCACAAAGAGATAAGCTTCTTGTAGCTATAGCTAAATGTTTTGGAAGCATCTTTTCTTTCAATATATCCATTCTTGCTATATTTTTTAATATATTAATCATAATAAATAAAGAATTCAACAAAATTTATAAAGTTTATTAATGATTTATATATTATAGGTGAGTGAATGATATATATCGGATTTTTTATTTTAGTTTTAGCAGTTCTCCTAATTGCCTCTATTACTGATTTGAAAATAAGAGAGGTTCCAGATTGGCTTAGCTATTCTTTCTTGTTCACAGCAGTGATTGCTAACCTAATATTAAGTGTTATGAGCAATGATTATTGGATAATATTAAATTCTTTAGCAGGTGTGGTATTTGGTTTTATTTTAGGAGTAATATTCTTTTATACTGGTCAATGGGGCGGAGGAGATTCTAAGATAATTATGGGGTTACTCGCACTAATTGGTGTTAATGTAACTAATGTTTATAATTTAATAATTGGTAATACAAATATAATAAGTTACTTACTAAATGCTGAATGGTTTTTATTAATAATTAATTTCGCTCTTGCAGGCGCGATTTATGGTTTAGTATTTTCAATAATTCTTGCAATTAAGAAAAGAAAGGTTTATTCTAAAGCAATTAAAAAAGAGTCTAAAAATAAAGTGTTTAAATTAAAAAGATCCATCATTTTTATTACTACACTATGTTTAATATTTTTAGGATTTATCTTAAGTATAGCTGTATCAGATGTTAACTTAATTTTATCCTTAGGAGGGCTTGGACTTTTCATAATAATAATGTTTTATATTTGGGCTTTTGCTAACGCTATAGACAAAGGCTGTATGCATAAGAAAATTAAAGCAAATAAGATCACTATTGGAGATTGGGTTATAAAGGAAGTTTTCATTAAAAGAAAGGTTAAAAATCTTCTTGCTGAAGCATTACATGAATATAGGATAAGAACTGAAAAGGTTATTAGTATACATAAATTTGAAAATAAACTTGCTCTTAATTATATTAAGTTTACAAAAGGTTTTTTTGCAAAAATATTTTGCACTAAGACAAAACTTAATGACACAACTCATTTGTTAAGATTACTAATGAAAGTTTCTTCTAAATCTAAATTAATAGCTAATGCTAAAAAATTAAAAATGAGTAAAAAAGAAACAGCTAACTTCTTAGCATTCTTAGAACAAGAGAGTATTTATTTTGATAGATTTCTTGTTTGCAGTATGCAAAATACAGGACTTAATGAATTGCAAGTTAAACTATT
>CAYLIL010000021.1:3443-9603 GCA_964384045.1 uncultured Methanosarcinales archaeon | reverse complement strand
GAAAATATGATGATACTCCTAGCATCAATACAAGAATTACAACAAATATATAAACAGCCTTCATTTATGTTCCTCAAACAATATTTCTGTTTTAAATTTATAAAGGTTATGCTCAAAAAGCCTAAATCCTATATTTTTCTTAATATAAATTACTTTTTTATTCTATTAAAAAGAGTTTATTATGTTAATTATATATGTTTGAATTTATATTTTAAAATAGATATTTGTCACTATTCTTGAATAGAAACAAAACGCAAGGTTTAAATACTTCGCTTGATTTCTATATATTATAAGGTGTGGGGATATTTCTAATAATCATACTCACCTCTTTTTCCCGGGAAGTTCGCAATTCGTTGTGGGCTTCTTAGGGTTTTATTTTTCTAATAATAATTTAAATATAACTTAATTTATGTTTATTTAACAAAAATCTTTATAAACAAACTTGGTTATCTTAGAATTAACCACTTTTACGCACTTGTGGTCTAATGGCTATGATCCGGGCCTTCCAAGCCCGTTATCCGGGTTCGAATCCCGGCGAGTGCATATTTAATCTCTTTCAGAATTTAGTAAAATATATTAACCCTGTCTGATTTCTCTCTTTTTATGAAAACAATTATGGTCCCGCCTGTTGCTGCAACTCAAAATATTCATATTGGTAATTTATATACTTGGTTTGTCGCTGATTTTTTAGTAAGGGCTACTGAATATTTTGGTGATAAAGCTCAGTGTTTTCAAGCTTGGAATTGTTACAGTCAGAAGTTAGAAGAGAAGGTTGGTTTCGATTTACCTGAAGATATTGTTAATGCTTGTGCTGAATCCACTGAAGAAGCTATAAAAAAAGCACAAAGTCTTTTTGAAACATACCACCTAAAAATAGTTAGCCCTTATTTTAAAGATAATTCTATTGAGTTTAAAAACTTTTTAAATGAAAAAATCAGTTTTCTTGAACTTAATGGAAGAATAAAAGATTCTAAAATTAATATTCCTGGGTCTAAAGAAATATATAAAAAGTCTGAATCTATTATTTGGGTGCCATCTACTGTTAGGAATAATATACAAGGATTTGCTTCACTTGAACAACCATCTCAAATTAATCTTTTTAGGAATGGTCATTGGGGTATCAAGCATAACCAGGGAGTTTTGGGTCAAAGATTTGTACAAGCTTTTTTCCCTAATTTTTATAGCAATCAACTTAATTCAGATATAAATTTCTGTGTTTGTGGCAAAGACATTATTGGTAAATGGTTATACCTTGTTTTATCTTATAATGATTATGTTCCCATAAAAACAATTGCTACTCATGGTATGGTCTTAAATTCTAATGGTAGAAAGATAAGTAAGTATGATCCTTTAACAACTAATTTATATGATTTAGATTTTAATTCCGATTCAATAAGGTTATATTTTATGAATCAGAAATTTGGTAATGACTTTTTATACCCTTCAGATTTAAAAGAGGAAGATCGATTTTTAAGAAAAATTCACCATTCTTTATCTTTCTTAGTTAATGTTCCTACAAAAGTGGGAGTTGCTAGTTTACAACAAGATTTAATTATTTTAAAATCTAGTTCAGATGATATAGTTCATAAAATATTAAATTTTGAATTTTCTAAAGCTTATAGATCTTTTAAACAACTTTTTTATTCTCAAATTTCAAGAGGGTTAATTAATCAAATTAAATCAAAAGGAATAACTACTAAAAATAAATCTGGATTGTTGAAAGAGTTAGGTAGTTTAGTTAAAGTTTTTTGCCCTGATGTTGTTTCTTCAGATTCAAATTTTTATCATTTAGTAAATTAATTTTGGTAAATAAAATTTTCCAAATTTTACCTAATTTAATCTCTTTTAATTTTTCTAAATCAAACCATTCAGCAATTTCAGCTTCGTTTTTATCTAATATTAGTTCTCCTTTAACTTTACATTGGTATAATCTCCAATGGTAAATCCCTGAGTTGTTAGTAGAATATTTTCCATCTATAAATCCTTCAAAGCACTGTTTGTAATTTGTAATATCTAAATTACCTTCTTCCTTTACTTCTCGGATTAGGGCTTTCTCAAAAGTTTCCCCTTCATCTACATGTCCTGCAAAGCAAGCATAACCTAAAGGAGGGTTTTTTCTTTTAATTAGAAGAATCTTATTATTCTTTATTATAATTGCTCCTATTGCTTTGTAAACTTTTTTATTCATCTCTAAGAATCCATTCTGTAACATAGGGCAAACTTGCTTTTTTAATGCTTTTCCCATGGGAGCATTTATTGTATAGTTTAAGATCAACATTATTGTTAGCTTTAATTAATTTGTAATATTCTTTTGTTCTAGAAATATTTATTGTATTATCTTTATTACTATGAACTAATAAAATCTTTTTATTTCTAATTTTTGTCGTGTTATTTATTGGATTAGCTTTTGAATTACCTTTTAAAAATTTAGTCCAATCTGATTTTTTAAAACCTCTAAAAGCTTCTTTAAATCCAATTTTCAAAAAGTCATATAAAGATTCTAAATTTTGTTCTGGAAGATTTGCATTTTTACTGTGTTTAGTTAGATTTGTTAGTGGTGCGATTGACACTAATTTATCTATATCTTTATAATTATCTAAACTTAATTGGATTGATGTTCCAAAGCTTGTTGCAATTATTGTTATTTCTTTACATTTCCAATTTATTTTTTTACAATTGTAAGATTCAATTGCAACTTGTTTTTTTACTAGTTTAATTGTTTCATTTAAAGTTTTTAAGCAGTTTTTTAATGAGAACTCTCCTGATGATTCCCAGCTACCAATGTATCTTGGTTGGAAAATAGTTAGATTTTTATCTGAAAGCTCTTGCCCATAAATTAAATTTTGTGGTTGATTAGGAAGCCCAGGTATTACTATAACACATTTACCTATATCTTTTTTTGCTTTATAAACTTCTATTAATATTCCCTTATGATTGACTCTAAATATCATATTTCTTTTAATGGTAATCTTCTTTAAAAAGTTTTTTAAATAATCTATATTATTTCTAAATTATGGTTAATCCTTTGTTATCAAGATATAAATTATTAAAACATTTAGGAACTCTTGATAAGTTTAAGAAAAAAGAAATATTTTATCCTAAACTAATCAGGGTTGACTTAACTAATTCTTGTAATCATAGATGTACTTATTGTATGTACCAAAAAAGTTTACCTGAGTTTGATCTTTGCGATGATTTTTCTTCTAAAGATTTTATCCATAAAGAAAAAATGTTAGATTTGATTGAAGAGTTTGCTAATAATAATGTTTCTGCAATAATGTTTACGGGGGGTGGTGAGCCAACTATTCATCCAGATATTTATGAGATAATTTATTACACTTTAGAGAAAGGTATTGAAGTTGGGTTATTAACTAATGGAGCAAAACTTAACAAAGCTTGGTTAAAATTGTTACAGCATAAGAATTTTAAATGGCTTAGAATATCTCTAGATGCAGCCACTCTCGAAACTTGGAGAAAAATTCATAATCCTTTTTCAGGTAATAATCTTAATGAGATTTTTTCTCTTGTAGAGTATTTTAAGGATAATAATATCAATGCTGAAATTGGTGCAAGCTTTGTAGTCAATGATTTAAACTGGAGAGAAATAATTCCCTTTTCTGATTTGTGTTATAATTATAAATTCGATAGTGTTAGATATACCTTTACATATCAAATTAAAAAGGAGAAGCTTTATCATAATTTTAAAGAGCAGGTATTAGAAAGTTTAACTCGAGTAAAGAACAAATCTTTGCCGGGATTTCATATTTCTGCTTTAACAGAAAGATTAGAAGTTTTACAAAGTAAGGTCAAAAATTATAAAAAATGTTTTTTCTTTTTCTTTTCTATCTCTATAGGAGCTAATTTAAAAATCTATCCTTGTTGTATGACAAAATATTCACAAAAATTTGAGATTGGAGATATTAGTAAGGTTGGGTTTGCTGAAGTATGGTCAAAGAATTTATTTTCTTTCTATAGAAATTTATTTGCAAAAGAATGCCCTGTTTGTTGGTATGATAGAATAAATGAAATGTCTGAGTATTATTTAACAGATAATCCTAAAGGTCAAAATTTTATAAACTAATATCTTTAATTCTCTTAAAGAGATATCTGTCTAACTCTTCTAAGAATTCTAATCCTTCAGTTATCGTTTGATCTCTATTTTTAATTTTTTTAATTCCTTTTTTGTATTCTAGATATAGATAAGGAATATCTTTATATTTGAAGTTCTGAAAATTTTCCTTAAATACAATTACTGATTCTGAAGTTTTTAATGGGTATCTATTAATTATAATATTTGCATATTGTGTTGCAATAATACTATATCTTATTACCTCTTTTAGAATAAATTCCTTAGCTTTATTATTTGTTATATATTTTCTTATAAAATAAGGAAATGAATTTACTATTTGCATTGCTTCTCTTATTAATTCTTTTCTGCTTGGAGCATAATCTGATAAGTAAGGGTTTTCACCTATTAAAACTTTATCAATTTCCTTAGATTCATACAAGAAAAGGGCATATCTATTTTTATGATAAAAATACTTTCCCCTATGTTTTGGAAGTTCTTCTTCTTTTTGAATATTTATACTTAAGTCGATACTATATGCTTTTTCATATTTGTTTCTTAGTATGTTAATCCTGTTTAATATTGGGTAATCCACTTTATTTAATACTAAGAAAAAATCAATATCACTTTTGTCAGAATAATTTTCTTGAGCTACACTGCCATGAATTGAAACAGAAAGTAAATTAGTTTTTAGTTCTTTTTTGAATAACTCTGCTATTTCTTGAGCGAGAATTTTTAAATCCATAAAAGTAGTAAAAATATAGCAAATTTATAATGATTTCTATTTTATTACCTTAAACTTTTCATTCTAACAACAAATATTATAAATAACTACATTTATCTTATATGTAAGATGGATGGTTCAAATACACTAAAAGAGAAATACTTTGCATTCTTTGAGAAAAATAATCATAAAAAGATAGATTCTGCTTCATTAATACCTGATAATGATCCTACTGTCCTTTTTACAACTGCAGGAATGCATCCTTTGATTCCTTTTTTAACTGGGCAAGAACATCCTTTAGGAAAGAGAATTTTCAATGTGCAGAAATGTATTAGAACTAACGATATTGATGAAGTTGGTGATGCAACTCATTTAACTTTTTTTGAAATGCTTGGTAATTGGAGTTTTGGTGATTATTTTAAGCAAGAGTCAATTGAAATGAGTTTTGAACTTTTAACAGAAGCTTTAGATTTTCCAATTGAAAAACTAGCTTTTACTTGTTTTAAAGGCGATAAGAATGCACCTAAAGATGAAGAATCTGCAAACATCTGGTTGTCTTTAGGTATAGATAAAAATAGAATTGCTTTTCTAGATAAAAAAGAAAATTGGTGGGGTCCTGCTGGTGAAACTGGTCCTTGTGGCCCAGATACAGAAATATTTTATTGGAATTCTGACGAAAAACCACCTAAAAAGTTTGATGTTGAAGATTCAAGATGGGTCGAAATCTGGAATAATGTTTTTATAGAATACAATAAAGATAAACAAGAGAATTATAATTTACTAACTCAGAAAAGTGTTGATACTGGTATGGGCCTTGAAAGAGTTGCAATGATCTTAGAGAATAAACCAACTGTTTATGATATAACTATGATAAAACCTATTATGGATAAAGTTAAAGATATGGCTAAAATTCAAGAGCCTGATGCAAAACAATTAGTTTCATTGAGAATAATAACTGATCATGTTAGGGCTGCAACTTTTATTTTAGGTGATGAAAAGGGTATAACTCCGTCTAATATTGACCAAGGTTATATCTTAAGAAGATTGATTAGAAGATTTCTACGTCATTTAAAATTGTTAAATGTTGATATTTTAGCTACTGATGTGGCTTCAGATATTGCAAAAATAGTTATTGATATCTATGAAGATTATTATCCTGAATTAAAAATAAATAAGAATTTTATTCTTGATGAATTAACAAAAGAAGAAACTAAGTTTGAGAAAACTTTAGAAAAAGGATTGCAACAGTTTGAAAAGATGATTAAAACAAAAAAACATCTTGATTCAAAAGATGCTTTTTTATTATTTCAAAGTTATGGTTTTCCTATAGAAATAATTGAAGAGTTAGCAGAAGAAAAAGAAATTTCTGT
>CAYLIL010000021.1:0-3433 GCA_964384045.1 uncultured Methanosarcinales archaeon | reverse complement strand
TCTGTTGATACTCGTGGATTTAAAGAAGAATATGAAAAACATCAAGCTTTATCAAGAGTTGGTGCAGAAAAAAAGTTTAAAGGTGGTCTATCTGATAATTCAGAACAAACAACAAAGCTGCACACAGCAACTCATCTGCTTAATGAAGCATTAAGAAAAGTTCTTTCTAATGATGTTAAACAAAAAGGTTCTAATATTACTGCTGAAAGATTAAGGTTTGATTTTAATTTTCCAAGGAAATTAACTCCTGAAGAACAAAAAGAAATAGAAGACATGGTTAATAAAAAAATACAACAGGCGTTACCTGTAACAAAAGAAAAAATGCAATTAAATGATGCTCTTAGATCTGGTGCACAATCTGAATTTGGTGCAAAATATCCTTCTGAAGTTTGGGTTTATTCTATTGGGGATTCTTGTAAAGAAATTTGCTCTGGCCCTCATGTTGAAAACACTAAAGAGTTAGGTAGATTCAAAATTAAAAAAGAACAAAGTTCAGCTGCGGGTATTAGAAGAATTAAAGCTGTTCTTTTGGATGAGTGAGGAATAAAAATGTCAAAGAAATTAAGAATACATCAATTTTTATCAAGAACTGGATTATTTAGTTATAAGAGAGATGTTCTTGATGCTCTGCACAAAGGTTTGGTTACTGTTGATGGTAGAGTTGTAAAAGATAAAGATTTTCAATTTAAATTATCCTTAACTGTTAAATATAATGGTAAAGAAGTTAATATGCTTAAAGCTAGTCCTTAATAAAAAAATAATAAAAAGAAAAAAATAAATTTTCAATAACAAACTATTCTGCAAGTTTAGCATCAATAACTTGTTTAAAAGCTTCAAATGGTTGTGCACCAATAAGCAATTCTCCGTTAATTACAAAACTTGGAGTTCCGCCTATACCAAGGCCTCTTCCTTCTGTAGTGTCAGCAGTTACTTTTGAAGCATACTTTCCCGAACTAAGACATTGCTTGAATTTAGTTGTATCTAAACCAATTGTTTGTGCATAAGTTTCAAGATTTCCATTAGCACCGCTTGCAAAAATTTCATCATGCATTTCCCAGAATTTTCCTTGTTCTCCTGCACACTCTGTTGCTTGAGCTGTTTGGCTATCTGTTCCGCCTCTATTGAAATGTTTATAAATAACTTTTACATCTTCAGGATAAGTTTGTAATATTTGATCAATAGTTGGAATTACTCTTTTACAATATCCACATGAGAAACTACTATATTCAATAATTGTTACTTTTGCATCTGGATTGCCTTTTGCATTTCCTTCAGTTATTGTTTCAGTTGTTTTATCTTTTGTTATTAGACAAGAGCTAAAACCCCTTGTTAATATTGAGATAATTAATAACAATACTAATACTGCAACTAATATTTGCCATTTTAGGATTTTATTTTTTTTATGTCTTTTATTATGTTTGATGGGGTGTGCCTTATGTTTTTCCATTTTTTTACCTCTATTGTATTGTTCTATTAATATTAATCATTCTTTTTTTGTTGATATAAAAAGGTATTTATTATATGGCTGATGTAACGCTGTTAAGGTGTTTAATCCAAAACTATTAAAAGTATAACTTATTTCTTATGTATTATGCAAAATAAAATAATCTTAGGAATAGAAAGCACGGCACACACTTTTGGGATTGCAGTTACACAAGGAAAAAAAGTATTGTGTAATCTTAGAAATTCTTATACAACAGAAGAAGGCGGAATGATTCTTTACAAGGTTGGTGAACACCACCTAAAAATATTTATAGATTTATTTTCTAAAGCTTTAGATGAAGCTAAAATTTCTAGCAAAGATATTGACGCGATTGCTTATTCTCAAAGTCCAGGTTTAGGTCCAGCTTTAAGAGTGGGTGCAACATTTGCAAGAAGTCTACATTTATTATTAAATAAACCTCTAGTTGGTGTTAATCATTGTATTGCTCATTTAGAAATAGGTAGAATGTTATTGGGTGCTAAAGATCCAATATTAGTTTATGCTTCAGGAGCAAACACACAAATAATTGCATATGATGAACATAAATATAGGATATTTGGAGAAACTTTAGATATTGGTATTGGAAATTTCTTAGATAGCTTTGGTAGATATGCTGGATTAGGTTTCCCTGCCGGGCCAAAAATAGATAAACTTGCAAAAGATTCAAAGAATTTTATTGAACTTCCATATAATGTTAAAGGAATGGATTTAGTTTTTGGTGGAATATTAACTAATCTTAGATTAAAACTAAAAGAGTATGAATTAAAAGATTTATGTTATTCTGCGCAAGAAATAGTTTTTGCAATGTTAATAGAAGTGGCTGAGCGAGCAATAGCCCATACAGGAAAAAAAGAGATTCTTCTTGGTGGTGGAGTTGCATGTAATTCTAGATTGCAGGAAATGGCAAAGATTCTTGCAGCTGAGCGAGGAATAAAATGTTACATTCTCGAGAATCAATACAATGTAGATAATGCAGCGATGATTGCTTTGACTGGTGCATTGATGTTAGAGTCTGGTGTTTCTACAACTATGGCAGAGAGTGTAGTTAAACCTTATGAAAGAACAGATGAAGTTGTTGTTAGTTGGAGAAAAGAGTGAGGTTCGCAGCATTAGCATCAGGAAGTAGTGGGAATTGTTTTGTTGTAGAAAAGAACAAGAAGTTAATCTTAATAGATGTAGGAATTTCATGCAAACAGACATTCTTGAGATTGGAAAATCTTAAATTAAATCCAAAGAAGATAGATTCTATATTTATAACTCATGAACATGGTGATCATGTTCGAGGATTAGATGTTCTAAAAAAGAAAACAGATGCAGAAGTATTCATGACAAAGGGCACATTTGTGAATGCAAGGACAATGCTGGATGATGGTCGAGTTAATTTCATAAAGAACGATGAAACAATAAAAAGAGCTGGTTTTGAAATAAATACTTTTAGTAAAAATCATGATTGCGAAGACCCTGTTTCATATATAATTCGCGGAAGTAATTCTTTAGCTGTGTTAACAGATATAGGTGAACCTTGTAATAATATTATTGACGCTGTTAAAGATGCAGACTCATTAATTCTTGAAAGTAATCATGATGAAGATATGCTTAATAATGGACGATATCCAATATTTTTGAAGAGAAGAGTTGCATCTGAGTTAGGTCACCTAAGTAATAAGCAAGCTTCATTGTTAGCATTAGAGAATGCAAGAAATGTAAATAATTTAGTTCTTGCACACTTAAGTTTGAATAATAATACTGAAAAATTAGCTTTTGATAACATGAAGAAAGATTTAAAGAAGTCTAAAGCTAAACCTAAGAAGTTAACTATTTCTACTAGATATAAAGAAACAAAGTTATTTAGAGTCTGATTATATTTTAGATAGTTATTTATATTATTACTATTTTTATTATTTTTTTTTTTTTAATGATACGGCGACCACCGAGATCTACACAACCGAA
>CAYLIL010000020.1:0-9665 GCA_964384045.1 uncultured Methanosarcinales archaeon | reverse complement strand
GCTAACGAAGGGGGCAATTTTCTAAAAACTAAACTAAAAACGAAAACGACGAGGAGGGAATTCCGTACGAATTAGAAAGATTTATATATGTAACATTGTTATATAGTTAATTATGTGTCAAAATAATGAAAACTGTGATCAAGGATGCGGATATCCTGAAAAAAGATGGTTGCAATTCCTAATACTTAGGGTGGTATGCGAAAAATCAACTTATGGGTATGAGATAATAAAATCTATCGAAGAAATCAGCCAAGGAAGACATAAAGTTAAGTCTGGGACTATGTATACAACATTAAGGCGAATGGAAGATGAGGAATTATTAAAATCGAATTGGAAAAAGAGTGAATCTGGACCTGACAGCAGGGAATACCGGATAACAAAGAAAGGGGAATCTTATTTGAAGAATTGGCTTGAGATGATTATTGAGAGAAAAAAGATGATGGACAAAATGGCAGAATTTTATAAAAATCGATTTGGAGATAAAAAATGAAAATTAATCACCTGTTAGAAAAATTATGCATCCTGACATTTATAATAACAGGACTTACTTCAATCCCATTACTTTTTAATTATCTTAAAGGAGTTTCTCCAAAACTTCAATTAATAGTAGATTTACATGTGTGGTTTGGCATAGCGTTCATAATTTTTGTATTAATAAGAATTATAAAAAATAGGCGATTTGTAAAAGCTATGTTGAAAGGAGGTAAATAATATGTATATAAAAGATCTAAAATCAAAAGGAAAATTTTCTTCAGAAAAACCTTGCAAAGAAGATATCCTTAAATCAGATAATTTCAATATCGTTGTAGTCAATCTTAAAAAAGATCAGGAAATAAAACCACATCCTGAGCCTTATGCTGTTTTCTTTTTTGTGATGGATGGTAAAGGAATATTTACCAGTGAAGAAGGAGAAAAAGAACTGAATAAGGGAGATTCTATTTTCATGAATTCAGATAAAATCAGAGGAATTAAGTGCATTGAAAAATTATCAATTTTAGGAGTTCAGGATGGCCACTAATAAAATCAGAATAATAACAGCAGAATCATTAGTAAAAAAATTCAACTCTTTCACAGCTGTAGACAATATAAGTTTTGAAGTTGGGAAAGGAGAGATATTCGGGTTGCTTGGCCCTAATGGTGCAGGCAAAACTACCACAATCAGGATGCTTACCGGAATATTCAAGCCCACAAAAGGTAGAATTCATGTAAATAACTATGACATGGAAAAAGAGCCATTGAAAGCAAAACAGCTTATGGGAATCGTCCCTGAAATGGCAAACGCTTATGTTGATCTATCTGCTTACAAGAATATGGTTTTAATAGGAGAATTGTATGGTCTTGACAAACAAACAATAAAGAAGAAAACAGAAAATTTACTGAAATTGTTTGGACTATATGAACGGATGTATGATAAAGTGAAAACATTCTCCAAAGGAATGAAGCAAAGGCTAATTATTGCAATGGGCTTGATTAATGAACCAGAATTATTGTTCTTGGATGAACCCACATCCGGCCTTGATGTGGAAAGCGTTAGACTGATAAGAGAGCTTATCAGAAAGTTTAATGATGAAGGGACAACCATTATCCTGACAACCCATAACATAGAAGAAGCGGATAACCTATGTGATAAAGTTGCCATTATGAATCATGGGAAAATTGTGGCCATAGACCGGCCTGCAAGATTAAAGCATATAATTCAGAGCACTTCATCTATTGAGGTTGCCTTTGAAAGAAAAGTGAATATAGAAGAACTTAAGTTTAAGGAAGTTGGTCCAATAAAAAAGATAGGTGATAAAATAAGGATTTACACTAGAACCCCCGAAGAAACCCTACCCCTCCTGTTTAAATATTCTCAATCTTCAAAAAACAAGATTTTATCTATTAACACTTTAGGGCCAAATCTTGAAGACATATTTGTAAAATTAACCGGTGAGAAAAAATGAACGTTTTAGAGTTTATAGAGCAGATAAAAAGGTCCTTAGCTATCGTCAAAAAGGATTTATCTATATACTACATGAAAGGTCCAGTAGTAATTTTTGGTCTGCTTTTACCTGCATTTTTATTTATTTCTTTTGCTTTGGGTAAAGAATTGGCAATGGAGTTCTTATTTCCTAGTTTGCTAGCCATGGCGCTTTTTTTCACATCAACTTCTATTGGCCCAGCGATAGCACCAACAGAAACAAGTACAAAAACCTTTGAAAGGATTGTTTCGGCCCCAATATCTTTATGGGCGATCATTTTTGGGGATATATTAGCATCCTTTTTGTTTGGACTCTTTATAACTGCCTTTGTCTTCTTGTTAGGAATTGCTTTGTTAGGAATGGGGTTTATAACCTTAAGTCTTGTATTAAGTACAATATTAGCTTCTTTTTGTTTTTCTGCATTCGGGTTGGTTTTATCTGCACCACCTACTGATAAGCCATCCAATATAATGATGCTGTCTTCTCTAATAAAATTTCCTTTGATTTTTATAAGTGGAATATTTATTCCTCTCAGCCAAATGCCTGGTGCAAGCAGATTTATATCATTCATTTCTCCTCTAACATATTATACAGACATAGCAAGATATTCAGTCGAAGGCATTAGTTATTTTCCTCCGGTTCTTAACTTATTGGTCCTTTCAGGATTTACTGTCTTGTTTTTTGCTGTAGCTATAATCTGGCACAAAAAGAGTTTGACTAAAAGGTTTTAGGTATTCTTCTTTCTAAAAAGAAGCAAAAACAAACGAAATTCCCCCCTACGAAACGACGAACGAAAATTGCCCCTTGATACTTATTCTTGATGGCTCACTGTGTTCGCTTGATTGAATGACGCCCTTGAAATTACTTTGATTTTTTGCCTTCGGCATCGTTGCACTAAAAATCAATCCCTCCAAGTATTCGGGAGAATAGAACAGGAATTTAACGGTTCCGAAACCTTGCAGGTTTCTCCACCCAAATCGCCTTCGGCGACTTCGTTAAATTCCGATGTTAAATGAAATAATTTTTAGTGGCTAAAAGTAGAGGGGGGACAATCAAAAAAAAAGGGGGAGGGGCTGGTGCTACGCACATATTGGCTCACAACTTCGTTGTTCGAAATTTATTAAGAGGGGGCTTTTAGTCTTTCAGACAGATAGACTTTTTCTGCGAAAAAGTAATTAATAATCTTGTAACATTTTCGGATTCCAAACAACAAAGTTTATATTAAATAATCTTTATCATATTATTATATGGCAGAACCTTATTTTAAATCAGATTCAGTACAACTTTTTCATGATAATTGTATAGAAATTTTAAACTCCTTACCTCAAAATTCTGTTGATATGATTTTTGCAGACCCGCCCTATTTTTTATCTAATGGCGGAATTTCTTGCAGAGCTGGAAAAATGGTTTCTGTAAATAAAGCAGATTGGGATAAATCAAACGGGATAGACAAAGATTTTGAATTTACACATAATTGGATAAATGCTTGCCGTAGAGTTTTGAAAGACAATGGAACAATTTGGATTTCTGGAACAATGCATAATATTTACCAAGTAGGTTATAGCTTACAAAAGTTAAAATTTAAACTATTAAATGAAATTAGTTGGTTTAAACCAAATGCTCCTCCAAATTTAAGTTGCAAATATTTTGCTCATTCTCACGAAACAGTTTTATGGGCAAGAAAGCACGAAAAAATTCCCCATATTTTTAATTATGATTTAATGCGAGAATGGAATGATACCATAACACCAAAGGGAAAACAAATGAGAAGTATTTGGCATATCCCTTTAACACCAATGCGAGAAAAAACGCATGGAAAACACCCAACACAAAAACCAATAGAATTATTAAAAAGAATTATTGCATCTTCAACAAATGAAAATGCAGTCATTTTAGATCCATTTAATGGTTCTGGAACAACAGGAGTTGTAGCAACTATGCTAAATAGACAATTCATAGGAATTGACAAAGAAGAAGAATTCCTAAAAACAACTATAAAAAGGATAAACTCTATAAAGAATGAGAAATCTTAAATATAAATAAGAGGTTATAATAAATATGTGTAACGAAATTCCAAAATTTGTAAAATGGGCAGGCGGCAAAGGTCAACTTTTAGAACAATTTAAACCACTTTTCCCAAAAAAATTTAATAGATATTTAGAACCATTTGTAGGAAGCGGCGCAGTTTTCTTTTACATAATTCAAAAATTCAAACCTAAAGAGATTATAATCTCAGATATCAATGAAGAATTAATCAATACTTATGAAATTGTAAAAACTGATGTTGAAAGATTAATTGTTGAATTAAAGCAACATAAAGAATATCACATGGTAGAAGGTAAAAAATATTATTTAACTATTCGTGCAACAAATCCAAATGACTTACCAGCCTTAGAAAGAGCCGCAAGATTCATTTATTTAAACAAAACTTGTTTTAATGGACTATATAGAGTAAATTCAAAAGGTAAATTTAATGTCCCTATGGGTGCATATAAAAATCCTGATATTGTGCAAGAAGATAAATTAAGATTGGTTTCAGAATTACTAAAAAATGTAACTATCAAAGTCATGTCTTTTGAAAAAGTCTTAAATTTAGCAAAAAAAGGAGATTTTATTTATTTTGATCCTCCTTACTACCCTTTGAAAAATAAAAAAAGTTTTACAACATATACTAAAGATTCATTCATGGAGAAAAAACAAGAATTACTTGCAGATGTTTTCAAAAAATTAGATAAAAAAGGTTGCTCCGTAATGTTAAGCAATAGCGATACAAAATTTATTAAAGACTTATATCCAAATTATAATATTAATCTTGTTCAAGCAACAAGAATGATTAACTGCAACGGAGCCAAAAGAGGCAAAATAAATGAGGTTGTTATTACAAGTTATTAAGGTGTCAAAATGAAATATTTACAAACATATAAAAAATTGAACTTAAAAAATGATGAAAAAGAGGTATTTGAATATCTTATAGAAACATTAACAGATTCTATTTTTACATGGGATTATTTTGTTGATTTTGAAAAAGTAAAAAAGAACATTCATTTAATTGAAAAAGAACTTAATTTACTTAATGTTCTAGTTGGTAAAACAGACATTGATAAAGAATTTATTAATCTTATCTCAGAATATCCAAATGTAAGAAAAGTTTTGCCTATCCTAATAGCAATAAGAAACAATAAACTAAAAGATTTAAAAATTATAGATGACTTTGAAGAATTGAATTCTGAAAGCAAGGTTACACTTTTTAATCCAAGTGTAGAACTAACTTCAGAAATTAAAGAAGATTTAATTGCTTTCTTCAATGATTCAGGATTAAAAAATATTTTTCAAGATAAAGATGTTAAAAACATTGTTGATTATTGTTTTGGTGTAGAAGTTGGAATGGATACAAACGCAAGAAAAAACCGAACTGGTCAAGCTATGGAAAGCATAGTTGAAAAAATAATCCAAAAATTTGCAGCAAAAAATAATTTAGAATATATTCCACAAGCAACACAAAAGAAGATTAAAGAAAAATGGAATTTTGATATAGAACTTGATAAAACAAATAGAATTTTTGATTTCGCAGTATTTGAAAAATCAAAAAATAAAATTTTCCTAATTGAAACTAATTATTATGGTGGTGGTGGTTCAAAATTAAAATCCACAGCAGGAGAATATCAATACTTATTTGATTTCTTAAAAACACAAGGAATTGATTTAATTTGGATTACTGACGGATTAGGCTGGAAAACAACTAAAAAATCTTTATTTGAAACTTTCTTGCATAATGATTATTTACTAAATATTGAATTAGTAAAACAAGGAGTTTTGAAAGATATAATTCTATAATGTTATTTTAAAAAAAGAACCAAAAGTAAAAGCCCCCTCTATTTTCTTTTTTAGAAAAAAAGAAACAAAAAAGCCCCTCCCCTAAAAAAAATAAAGATTGTCCCTTCGATTCTTGTTCTTGATGTGTCGCATTCGCTCTTTGGATTGAACGCCACTAAAAATTACTCTGCGGTTTGCTTCGCAAATCCTCGGGGACGGCTTGCAGCCTTTCGCTTCGCTCACCCTCATTTAACAAGGATTAAAAAGAAAAATCTTGCAGATTTTTCCCAAATCGCTTCGCGACTTCTTTTATGCCTGATGTTAAGTTCAATTGAGAATTTGTCAAGGAAATTTATTATACTTCTTTATGACGCAGAATTGATTCTGCTTCATCTTCATACATCTTTGGAAGAATTATTTTGTATGCATTATCTAACGCTACTTTTATCGGAGAAATTTGGTCTTCACATATTTCATGAAATAATTTCTGAAGAGTTCCCTTAATCTCGTTTTGGTAATATTCTTGGCACTCATCTAATTTCTTATCTTTAAAAAAATATTTTTGATCCTCTCCGGGAATACATGGAATTTTATGGGGTTTACTAAATAGGTTAAATGATATGACTTTTTCTTCATCAATTAGAGCAATATCTACAAGCATCCCCTGCCAACAGTTGACATTAAATCTAATTCTTTGTAAAAAATCATAAATGTATAATTGAATTGTTGCTTCATGTAGTCTTCTTTCTTCATTTTTTTTAGAAGTTAATTTGAATTCATATAAACCCCCAATAAAATCCTCTAAGTCCAATCTAAAAGTAATTAGAATATCTGTATTTGGAATATTAATGCTTCTTGTTTTTTCATCATCATAAGAAACAGCACACATGACTGCAGTATATCCAAGTTTATCTTTTTTAT
Source organism: uncultured Methanosarcinales archaeon (assembly GCA_964384045.1). Taxonomy (GTDB): domain Archaea; phylum Nanobdellota; class Nanobdellia; order Woesearchaeales; family CAYZNE01; genus CAYZNE01. The sequence goes on along the minus strand of CAYLIL010000020.1, from coordinate 2,970 downwards.
TATACCAAAGCAAAGGCTTCTTAAATAATCTTAATGCAAGATCATTGCAATCAACACCAAGGGCTTCAAGTGAAAATCTCCTCTTATCTTGATGTTCGCAAGATTTATTCATTTTCTTTTTGCAAGGTTTACATAACCTGCACGCACCAGTTCCTAGAAATTTAGTTTTTGTTATCTTTTCTAGCTCCATCATTAACTTTTCTATCTTAGGTTTTATTACAGCATTTGCAATCTTCATTTCAAAATAATTTTTATAGTTAAACTCTTTGAACTGATCTAACCTAATTAAGAACATAACAACAAATAATTTATCTTTTTTTACATACTTATCAAAATTCGGAGCAAAAGGAGGGCAAGAGTATTTATTACCATAGTTTTTGCAACCTTCCTTGCACATCTTATTAAATAATTCTTTTTTTATATTAATATCTTTAGAATTAATTGAATCAGAATAAACTTCAATATCTAATTCATGTTTTGACGTTTTTACTTTTATTATTTTCATAGTAAGGATAATATTAGTAATACATTCACAATAAAAAAGCACAACATCAATAATTTTTCTGTTAAACCATTAGTTTTAATAAAACCTTTACTTCCTGTAGGCAAAGGCCATAATAAATTAATTCCAGCATAATTCAATGAGTCTAAGAATAAGTGTGCAATGTAACCTATTGTAAATTCTATGTAAAGAGAACTATTTGCATAATAGAATATTCCTGCTACAAGAATCCCAAATAAAAGTGAATGAAAAAAGCCTCTGTGTTTGAATGCAGTTGAAATTAGTTTTACTTTTTTCCCAAGTTTAGATGTTTCTGCATCAATATCAGGAATAAGTGTTGCAATTAGAACTATTACTAAACCTAAAACTGAGAAAGAAATAATATTTAGTTTAATTAGTAATAAATAGATGAATGCAGCAAATAGTAAGTGAGTTGTTCGCATCATTTTAATCTCTAAATCGATCAAGATTGTTTGTATAGAAATATAATAAGTTACCAAAAAATACTAATTCATAATTTGGTAATTCTTCAGGAGTAAGCCAAGCATAATCAGAATGTTCATTACTTATTTCTACTTTATCAGTATTTACTTCAAATAAATAAACATGAGCTTCACTAATAACCTCTCCTGCATTCATTATAAACCAAGGTAAAGGTTTAATTGATTTATAATCTAGACCAGTTTCTTCTTTAAGCTCTCTAATCATTGCTTCTTTATGATCTTCACCTTTCTCTATTTTCCCACCAGGCAGTTCCCATTTACCACTGCTAGCAGAATCAGAATCATTTATTTTTTTAAGTAAAAGAAATTTATTTTTATACATTACTAATCCTCGTGCAACCAAAAATTTTGTTTTCATATAATAAATGAAGTAGAGTGATTTTATAAAATTACCCTAAAAATTACCAATAATCTTCTCGAAAATATTCCGAAAATTCCTAGAATAAATATATTAATACAATCCAATTAATAGCCAATATCAAGAAAAAGTTTATAAGTAAGAAATTTCTTACTTAACCTATGAAAAAGAAAATGTCAATAAAAACAATAAAAGTTTCAGGAAAAGGACAAATTGCAATTCCTAGAGAAATTCAAAGAGATTTTGGAATTAGTAAAGGTGACGAATTTATATTAATTGCTAAAGACAACAAAATATTATTAGAAAAAACAGAAAATATGATTGATCAATTTGATAAAGAAATTGAAATGCAAGCTTGGAGAAATGCGAGTTTATCAAGTCTTAAAAAAATATGGGATAATGAAGAAGATGATATTTGGGAGGAATATTTAAAGTGAAAGTAAAACAAAAAGGAATATATCTTTTCTCAATACCTTATAGTAATTTTAAAGAACAAAAAATAAGACCTGCATTAATAATATCAAATAACAAATTAAACAATTCCTCTGAAGATTGTATAATACTCCCTCTAACCTCAAATATAAAAAATGAACAATATTCTATAATAATTAACAATAAAAATCTTGATTCTGGGAAATTAATAAAAAGAAGCAGAGTAAGATTTGATAAAATATTCAATATAGAACAAAAATCTGCACTCCAATCAATAGGGGCAATCAATAATGAAACTTTACAAACAATAAGAAAAGAAATATTAAAATTAATTTGAACCAACTAATATTCTAAAAAATTAACAATATTCTACCAATTTCCAAAAGGTTTAAATACAACATAGAAGAACCTCAAGGTTAGGTGATGCAGAAATGAGAAAAATCGCAGTGATAAATCAAAAAGGTGGCGTTGGTAAAACAACAACAGCAATTAATCTGAGTGCAGGTTTAGCGTCTATGAACAAAAAAGTTCTTCTAATTGATCTTGATGCACAAGGAAACATTGGAACATATTTCAAAAAGTATTCTGAAAGAGATGCTTATAATTTGTTAGTAGACAAAAATATCACATATAAAGATTGCATAGTAGAACTAACAGACAAATTACATTTAATCACAAGTAAAGAAACCCTTGAAAAAGCAGAAGTTATCATAACGGAGTTTGAATCAAGAGAAACTACACTGATTAGAAAACTAAAAGAACTTAAAGATTCAAATTATGATTATATTATTCTTGATTGCCCTCCCTCCTTAGGATTATTAAATCAAAACGCATTACTTTTCTCAAACGAAGCAGTTATTCCTGTTTCAACAGATTTTCTAGGTGTAGATGCACTTGAAAAAATGGAAAAGGCAGTTGAAAGTATTAACACTCACTTTGGGCATGATTTAAAAATCTCAGCAATTGTTCCAACAATGTTTGATAAAAGAAATAAAATTTGTAAAGAATCTTTAAATTACCTCAACACAAAACATTCAGAAATAATTACAAACTCAGTAAGAATGTGCAGTAAATTAAAAGAAGCACCGAGATCCGGAAAAAGCATTTATGCATATGCAAAGAATAGTGTATCTGCAAGAGAATACATGGATGTTACGAATAAGATAGATTTCTTA
>CAYLIL010000019.1:0-9724 GCA_964384045.1 uncultured Methanosarcinales archaeon | reverse complement strand
CATCAACAAGTGACTATGCGCAGGGTTATGTATATTTGCACGAAGCTGCGTCTCAGATACCTGTTCGAGTTTTAGATCCACAACCCGGTGAATTAATTTTAGATATGTGTGCTGCACCGGGTTCTAAAACAACTTATATGTCTCAATTAATGGAGAATAAGGGTATTGTTGTTGCACTAGATAATAATAGTTCAAGGTTAAATGGATTAAAGAGTAATCTTTTAAGATGTGGTTGTAAAAATACTATTTTATATAAAAAAGATGCAAGATTTGCTTTTGATTTTGGTAAAAAGTTTGATAAAATATTATTAGATGCACCTTGCTCTGGTAATTTTGTTATTGAGCCTAAATTTTTTGTGATGAGATCAGTTCAAGCATTCCTTGAAAGGGCAAGGTTGCAAAAAGAATTACTTAGAGCAGCATATAAATGTTTAAATCCTGGTGGAATTCTTGTTTATTCAACTTGTTCTCTTGAACCTGAAGAAAATGAAAGAGTTGTTGATTGGTTTATTAATAAACATAAAGATATGAAGCTGCAAAAAATAAATATTGATATTCCTAATTCTTCAGAAGGATTAACTTCTGCATTCGGAAATGATTTTTCTTCTGAGTTAAAAAAATGTATTCGAATTTGGCCTGATAAGGCAAAGATGCAGGGTTTCTTCGTAGCTAAGTTAGTTAAGGAGTAAATCCGCTAATTCTGTAACTTTTCCGAAATTTCTTAGTTAACTCTTATTAAGCTAGTTTTCATTCTAAAAAACATAAAATATTTTAGGTGATAAAAAAATGGGATTAACAAATAAAAAAGAACAACAATTAAGAAAGATGCCTATAGTGCAAACTGTAATAAGAAGAAGTAAGGATGGTAGATTTTTAATACATAAAGTAATTATGACAACAATAAGGCCAATAGCTTATTATAAGGCGATTCTTGATAATAATGTGGTTGTTGATGAAGAAGATGTTTCTGAAACATTAGCAGAATACTTTGATAAAAATCCTGCTTCTGATGTTGAAGTTAAATCTGGAGCACAAATCTAGTAAAAATTAGTTTTTTTCTTTTTTTTAGAAATATAAAAAAACAGAACAGCTTTCCAAGCCTCCCGCACATAAGTGCAGTACCACCAAGAACGTAAATGCGCTTTACTTCTGAGTTCGGAATGTAATCAGGTAGTTCCACATCACTATGGCCGTTCTAAATATAGTGAGTTTGGGTTTATTTATAAATATTTCTATCTAAAAGAGTATCAGATGCTAGTAAAAATAACTCATTATTAATCTCTATTGTTTGGATAATCCCTTCTCTTTTGAGTTCTGAGATATACCTATAGAATGTAGCTTTTGAGCATAATTTAGCCATATCAACAATTGCTCTTTTTAGGTCACCTGGCCTTACTCTTTGCTCACAAAGATGGATTATTTTAGCTTTGATTTTCTTTTTCAAAAACATACTTGAATCAATATGATTTGGGACATTACTAATATTTGTTGTCTCAACATGAGTCTCAGCTGTCTCAGGCTCTTTCTCGTCGATAGTCTCAACTTCTTTCGGATTATTAGTCTCACTTAATTTAAGTCTTGACTCAATTTTTTCAATAATAGAATTAGCTATTTTTTCAATAAAAGTTTGATCATGAATTTCATCCTTAAGGTCATTGAATTCAGCTCTAAGATTACTCATTTCAGTAGCTATAAACTCGTCTCTCTTAGCTAGCATTTGAGTATCTTTCTTTATTCTCTGAAAGCTTTTCCTTAGCTCCTTTTCATTAATCATAAATTAGTAGAATGCAGCTTTCTTTTTAATGCTTTCCTTGTTTAGTTCATTTATAAATAGAAAGGTCTCTGATACAAGTCTCAGACAGTCTTGAGATGAGACTGAGACGCATTTAAATGCCTCTAGAGCCCTCTAAGCTCCATTTCCATATGAAATGAAGGGGTCTCAGCTGTCTCAGTCTCACTGAGACTATTGAGAACTAATAAAATTTAAGATTAATAGAACGTGTTATTTAACGTTGTTAGATTAATAACCATTACATTTAAAAACACTAAATATAAAAATAACTTATTAATGAGGTGTTTAGATGTTAAGTTATGTTAATCTGAAGTATAAACCAAAGCACACTGAAGTGTTGGTTGAGTATTATGTTGATCCTGCAAAAGGTTACACTCTTGATTATTGCGCAGAACAAATAGCTGCGGAATCTAGTATTGGAACTTGGGTAACAATTTCTACAATGAATAAAAGAATTGCAAATAAATTAAAACCTCATGTTTATTATATTAATAAAAAAACAAAGATAATAAAGATTGCATATCCTCAAGCTCTTTTTGAAAAAGGTAATATGCCTCAAATTCTTAGTAGTATTGCTGGTAATATTTTCGGAATGAAAATGTTAAGAAATTTAAGATTAGAAGATATTGAATTTCCTAAAGGGTTAATTGATAGCTTTAAAGGGCCAAGATATGGGATTGCAGGAATAAGACAATTAACTAGAGTTAAAGATAGACCATTAATTGGAACTATTGTAAAGCCTAAAGTTGGCTTAAATGAAAAACAACATGCTAAAGTTGCTTATGAAGCTTGGGTTGGTGGACTTGATGTTGTTAAAGACGATGAAAATCTTACTTCAATGAATTTTAATTCTTTCAAAAAAAGAATTGATGAAACAGTAAAGATGAAGAAGTTAGCAGAAAAACAAACAGGTGAAAAAAAGATTTACATGCCTAATGTTACTGCAGAAACTTTTGAAATGCTTAAAAGAACAGATTATGTTAAGAAAAAAGGTAATGAATATATTATGATAGATGTTCTTACTGCGGGGTTTGCAGCAGTTCAAACACTAAGAAATCATACTAACTTAGTTATACACGCTCATAGAGCAATGCACGCTGCATTAACAAAAAATAAGAAACATGGAATTTCAATGCTTTGTTTAGCAAAAATATATAGATTAATTGGTGTTGACCAAATACATATTGGGACTGCTGGGGTTGGTAAAATGGGTGGTTCTAAAAATGAGATTGTTATGATTGAAGAAGAAATTGAAGATACTTATCTTTCTCAAAATGATAAAGAACTTGTTTTAGAACAAAATTGGTATAATGTTAAACCAACTCTTGCTGTTGCATCTGGTGGACTTTCTCCATTAAGCATTCCTCCTGTAGTAAAGGCAATGGGTAATAATATTGTTATGCAGTTTGGTGGTGGTTGTCATGGTCATCCTCAAGGAACTTTAAAAGGCGCTATTGCTTTAAGGCAAGCTCTTGATGCAACAATGAAAAATATTTCTTTAGAGGAATACGCAAAAGATCATATTGAGTTAAGATTAGCTTTGAAGAAGTTTGGTAAGAAGAAGGTTGTTAAGAAGAAAATTAGAAAAAGAAAGAAATAATTTTACGGCATCTTTCTATCTGGATCTCTTGGTAGAAGTACTGCTTCTCTAACATTTTCTAAATTAAGAAGTCTTTGTGTTATTCTATCAAGACCAAATCCAATTCCTCCATGAGGTGGAACTCCATATTGGAAAATTTCCCTATATTTTGTTATATCCTTTAGATTAATTCCTTTTTCTTTTGCTTGTTTTTCTAGAATATCTAATCTATGTTCTCTTTGTGCACCAGTACAAATTTCTACACCACTAAATAATAAATCAAATGATTTTGTTCCATTAGGATCCTTTTCAGGTCTCATATGATAAAATGGTCTTACTGCCCAAGGATAATTAGTTATAAAAACAAATTCAGAATTATATTTTTCTTTTATAATTTCACCAATTAATTTCTCTCCTTCAGCATCTAAGTCATCTTCTTCAGAATACTTTTTACCTTTTTCTGCAAGTAATTTTTTCACTTCTTGCATTGTTATTCTTGGTATTTTATCAGGAATATTATGTTCTACTTCTAATAATTTTAGTTCGTCAACACATTCTTCTTTTAGATTAGTAAGAAGATCTTTTATCATATTTTCTGCAACATCCATTACATCATTCTCATCTTTAATAAATGCCATTTCAAAATCAACACCAGTAAATTCAGTTAAGTGTCTGCTAGTATGAGATTTTTCTGCTCTAAAAACAGGTGCAATTTCATATACTCTTTCAAAACCACCATTCATAAACATCTGTTTATATATCTGGGGTGATTGAGAAAGATAAACAGGTGTTCCAAAATAATCAACAGTAAATAGTTCTGCTCCAGATTCTACACCTAATGTAGTCATCTTTGGAGTATTGATATTTATAAATCCATTTTCATCAAAGAAATTTGTTAAAATTTTTGTAATTTTACTTCTTATTTTGAATATTGCTTGATTTTTTAAGTTTCTAGTATCTAAAAATCTAAAGTCAATCCTTTTATCTATATTAGTTTGACTCTTATTTGTGTTATCAATTGGTAATGGGGCTTCCGCTTGTGTTATTAGATTTACTTTCTTAATTCCTATTTCTAATCCCCATCTTGATTGCTTGTGTTCTTTTACAATTCCAATAATTTCAATAACAGATTCTTTCATTAGCTTATTTATTGCATCTAATGATTCTTGTTCTGTTTCGCCTTGGAATGCAACTGTTTGCATATCTCCAGTTTTATCTCTAAGTATGATGAATTTAGTTTTATTTAGATTTCTTATATCTTGAATCCATCCTTGTAATAGTACTTCTTTCCCAACATATTCCTTAAGATCTTTAATTAATATTCTTTTCATTGTTTATCTCCCATATATTTATATTTTTTAGATTATCTTAATACTTTATAAATATTACTTCTTCTTTCATCCTTTATGATGTGCCAATAATCATTTATGATTTTTGAGCATATTTTTATCATAAAAACCAAAATAAAGAACAGTTGCAACTATCAACACAATCACAACTATGATTAAAATTATTATTAAAGAATTACTTTTATTTTCTTTTAGTGCAATTACATCTTCATATTTATCATTTTGTTTAAGACTTAGGTTATTAGTTTTTGCAAATATTCCTAATAATAAGCATGTTGCTTTAGAGCTTGAGTGAATGCAGCTAGTTATGTCTCCTTGTAAGGCAAATAAAGAATAACATGATTCTTTTCTATTTTGATTGTCTATCTTTGAACATAATAGTTTATTACTGGTGTAGCTTGCAAGGTCTTCAATACAAACATCTTGTTCAAGTGTTGTTCTTAAGTCTTCACAAGTTTTTAATGCTAAATTCTCATTAACTTTTGAAATTTTATGTACTTCATCAACAATTTCATAAAATTCTTTATTCTTCATTAATTCTTGAATACTTTCATCAATTATATTTATTGTTTCAGATTGAATAAGATTTTTTGATTCAGCTTTTGCATAGTATTCGCCTTTTTCTGTTGGAATCCAAAAACTAGTTATTACATTGCCTGTAATTAAACTTTGCTTTTCTGAAACAATCTTTTCGCCGGTTAATGTCTTTTTGTGAACAATTATTCTTACTATTGAGTTCTCACACTGATTAGTATTCAAAACTAATTCCATTGGTAAGTTAACATTGCCTTCTATTTTATCAAAATTTATTGTCTCAATAAAACATTCATTTATCTCTGTCTGTATCGGTTGTTCTTCTTCTTGTTCAGCAATATTATATAATGTTAATTTTGCACTGTCTATATCTGCTGATCCTGAACCTGTTCCAGGTATTAGCACAATTCTTATTTGTTCTTCAATTGTTGTTGGTTGTAGAACAAACATTATTTTATTATTTACAGATTGAAAAGGTTTACAGATTGTAGTTAGGCTTTGCATAACATTAGTCCAAGTATCAACTTCATAATTATTAAGTATGCATGCTGTTCCTTGAATATTAATCTCTTGATTTGTTGTTACTTCAATTTTAATATTATTATCATTTGTCTCAGGAATATTAAAGCTTAACACTGGTGCACAAATCTCATTTGCTTCACCAAAACATATTCTTGAACCAATTGCTAGGGAATCTGGTGCTTGTTTGTAAACATATCTTAAATTATTAGCTTGAATTTCTTCTGCACTCACAAAATTAACTAACAGCAAGATTACAATCATTAAAATTATTATTTTTTTCATCTTATTATTATTTTCCAAGCTAGCTTATCTTATCAATACTTCTTTTCCTTTACTTGTTAATTCAAATTCTTGCATCGTCTTTGGGTCAATACAATATATTCCATATTCAGATTCAACTTGTATATTATCAATGTAATACATTTCAAAATCTTCTTGTGTGAAAATAAATAAGTTTTCAGGATTTATTACATTTCCATTTCTATACTCTGGGTGAACTTCATTAGCTATTTTCCAAACTCTAATTTCATATGTTCCTGATCCTTGGGTTGATAAGTTACCAATATCGTAATCAACAAAACAAATCTTTTTAATTTCTTGAGGGATATTTAATGTTATTGTTGTAGATGCACCATAATTCTCATTAAGCATATCATCAATACTTTCTTGCAAAGTATTTAACATTTCAATTCTAAAGTTATTATTTACAGAAGTATTCACTCCTTTGACAAGAAAAGTTCCAATTAAAATTACTAAACCCATAGCAATTACAATAATAATGAAAACCCAAACTTGTGAATAAGCTTTTTTATTTTTATGCTTGTTCATCCTATTCACCTAAATTTATAACTTCAATTTCTTGATCATCAACAATTTCAACTACTTCATAATCTATTCCTAGTTCCTCAGCTAGAGCATCTAAGTCTGTATCTTCTCCCTCATATTGTTGTATAACATAAAGATCTCTAATTAGCTCACAATTACTTTTTACATCAGGATTAATTATATTCTCACAAACTTCAAGTTCACCTTTAATTAATTGAGCAAGATAACAATCATCTTTTATTGTAGTATTCCCTATTTGTTCACAGATTTCTGGTTTACCAAATTCGATAGCAACATTCTCAATACATATTTCTACACTTTTTTGATCTTTTATATTCTGGCATTTTTTTACTGCAATATCGGGGTTATTTCTACTAGTTTTTATTATGTTATTAAAAAAGTCACCAAAGTTTATAACTTGAACATTTTGTTCTTCACCTTGTGTTAATGGTGGCCTATTACTTGGTGTTTCTCCTTCTTCTTGTTGAGTAAGTGGTTCTCCTTGAACTTGATCTTCAATGTTTTGATCATTAGCTAAAACACCAAATTCAAAACTTGAAATAGCATTTCTTCCATTATAATTTGAATAAACTTTCATTAAGTATCTTCCTGGTTCAAGTTCATCTGGCGTGGTTATTTTTTTAGTTAACTTTGTAGACGTAGAGATTGCAACTGTTTCTTCTTCTCTTAAAATAAGAACATCATCTTTATCCATTATAGAATAAGTTAATATCATATCAAATGTTTCTTTTGAACCACTCATACTTAATACTGTAATATCAAAATATAAATCCTCACCAGCATATAGCTTTGAGTTTTGTGCCTGAGTTGATAAGTCAAGTAAAGTAGAACTGCTTCCACCTGTTTTATCAAAATCAATAAAATAAAAAACTCCTCCTGTAACTATTATTATGCTAAGAAATATTGCAATAAGATGAATTGTTGTTTTTTGAGGTAAATGAAATTCATGTTTGTGTGTTGTTGTATTTGTTGTTTGTGGTTGTTGAAATTGTGTTTGATTTGGTAATTGTGCAGCTGCTTGATCAATTAATGTTGAAGAGTAACCTTGTTGTGTAAGAAAAGTTTTAATTTGTTGAAAAGTATAACCTCTTGTCTCCATATTCCGAATATAATTCACAATTTGGATTATTTGGTTATTACTTTGGTTTGGTTGAGCTACTTGTTGTGGTTGTTTTGCTTGATTGTATAAAGAAGTAATAATATTTTCAGAATAACCTTTTTGCATTAAATAAGCTTTAATTTGTTCAAATGTATGGCCTTGAGAAATCATAGTTTTTATTCCATTCAATACTACTTGATTTACATTAGAACTATTATCCATTATTCACACAAACCCTCTTTTATATATTATTTAGTATTATTAATTATAAAGGTATTGGTTTTCTGAACCAAAAACATTTATAAACTTCTATCCATTATTTTGCTTCATGACAAGAATAGCTGTAGTTGACAAATCAAAGTGTAATCCTATCAAATGTGGAAATTATTTATGCAGATCTGTTTGTCCTATAAATCGGACAGGTGATGAAGAGTGCATTGTAATTGATGACAACGATAAGAAGATTCAAGTAGTTGAAGAACTCTGCATAGACAAGTGTACTATCTGCACAAAGAAATGTCCTTTCAAAGCTTTAAGTATAGTTAATCTTCCTTCTGAACTTGACAAAGATCCTATTCACAGATATTCTGAAAATGGTTTTGCTCTTTACAATCTTCCTGTTCCAATCTTTGGTAAAGTTGTTGGAATTATTGGAAGAAATGGGATTGGTAAATCTACTGCATTAAAAATTCTTGCAGGTTTAATTAAACCTAATCTTGGAAATTTTAAAGAAGAAATCCAAAACAAACAAATTATTGATTATTTTAAAGGAACAGAAGCTCAAGCTTTTTTTGAAAAATTATTTGCTGATGAGATTAAAGTTTCTTACAAGCCTCAACAAGTTGATCTTATTCCTAAAGCTTTTGATGGAACTGTTCTTGAATTATTAGAAAAGTCTGATGAAAGGAATGAATTAGATAAAATTGTAGATATTTTAGAATTGAGAAAAGTTTTAGATAGAGATATAAAAAATGTTTCTGGTGGAGAACTGCAAAGAATTGCAATAGCTGCAACTGTTTTAAAGAAAGCTAATGTTTACTTTTTTGATGAACCAACTTCTTATCTTGATATCAAACAAAGACTTAAAATTAGTAAATTTATTAGAAGCTTAGCAAATAAAGATACTGCAGTCATGGTTATTGAACATGATTTAATTATTCTTGATTACATGACCGATTTAACTAGTTTAATGTTTGGTAAAGAAGCAATTTATGGTATTTGTTCTCATGTTAAATCAACAAAACTAGGAATTAATACTTATCTTTCTGGTTATTCTAAAGACGAGAACATGCGGTTTAGGAGCAAAGCAATAACTTTTGTTAAACCTAAAACTACTGATGCTCTTGTTGGTTCTTTAGTTACTGCTTGGCCTAAATTTGAAAGAAAGCTAGGGAATTTTGAATTGAAATCTGAGTCAGGTGAAGTTAATGACAACCAAGTTATTGGTATTCTAGGTGAGAACGGTATTGGTAAAACCAGTTTTGTAAAAACTCTCGCAGGTGTTGACTCTGATATTGTTGATGTTAAAGTTAAACTAGCTTACAAAGCACAATATTTAGAAACAAGTGATGACCTTGTAATAAATATTTTACAAGATGCAATAGCAAAATATACTAATCAACTAATTAAACCATTAGACTTAGAAAAGTTATTTGAAAGACAACTAAATGAATTATCTGGTGGAGAACTTCAAAGGGTTGCAATCGCACATTGTCTTTCTCAAGAGGCAGATTTATTCTTATTAGACGAGCCTTCTGCATATCTAGATGTTGAACAGAGAATTTTAATAAGTAAAATAATTAAAGAAATGGTTACTACATATAATAAATCTGCAATTGTAGTTGATCACGACTTATTGTTTATTGATTACCTTAGTGATAAATTAATTGTATTTGAAGGTGAACCTGCAATCAGCGGTGTTGCTAAAACTCCTAGTGTTCTTGTTGATGGAATGAATTCTTTCTTAACAGATTTAAAGATTACTTTTAGAAGAGATGAAGAAA
>CAYLIL010000018.1:0-10417 GCA_964384045.1 uncultured Methanosarcinales archaeon | reverse complement strand
CATATTGCTGTAACTTTTGCTGGTGGAACGGGTTCTATTGGCTTAAGGTTATATGTGAATGGTGTGCTTGTTGATAGTACAGATACTAATTCTGGCTCTTATGCTATAATGAGGAACAATAATGCACCATTATATTTTGCGGATGATACTGTTACTGATTCCAATATTTCTTTAGATGAAGTTCAAATATTTAATCGGTTATTATCTGCTGATGAAATTGATGATATTTTTTTAACTAGGGATGACGAATTATACAACAATTTTACAGATTTATCGTCGGGAACATATACTTACAAGGCTTATGCTTACGATCAAGCAGGGAATTCAAATGAAACTGAAGAGAGAATCTTCAAAGTAAATTATGTTCCAAGTATAGTTAATGTTACAATTAGCCCTCCTATTCCTGATGCTGATACTAATTTAAATTGTACTGTTGCTGGTTGGTCTGATACTGATGGTGATTCTGCACAATATTATTTTGATTGGTATCTTAATGACGTTTTAAATTCAACAATTTTGCAATCTGGTGCAAGCAATGTTTTAGGAAGCGGTAACACTTCTTATAATGATGTATGGAATTGTACTGTTACACCTTATGATGGTTATGATAATGGGACTGCTTTTAGTGATAGTGTAATTATTTATGATTGTGGAATTGACATAAATACTTCTCATGTTTTGTCGACTAATATTTCTACTTGTATAAATGATTATATTGTTAATATTACTGCTGATAACGTTGTATTTGATTGTGCAGGATATACGATTCAAGGAACAGGTGATTACGGTATTTATGTTGATACTCAAGACAATGTTACTGTGAAGAATTGTGTCGTTAACATGAATGGTGGTGATGGTGATTATGGTATTTATTATTACTATTCTAGCAATGGTTCCATATACAATAATACTATTGATGTTACAGATGATTATGGTATTTATTTAAGAAGCTCGGGTTACACAAATGTTTCTTATAATACTATTGATGCTACTGATGATTATGGTATTCGTGCACATTATATTGAATCTGTTTATAATAATATTCTTTATAATAATGTTACTGCTAATGATTATAGTATTGAGTTGTATACTCAAGCTTCCTATAGTAATATCTCTAGTAATGATATATCTGTTGTCACTTATGGTGTTCATTTATTTCAATCTAGTCGTAATAATATAAGTAATAATATTGTATTCTATAGTAATCAAGTCGGTATTTTAGGTAATATCGGATCTAGAAATAGTTATTTTAATAATACCATTACAGGTGATGGTGATTATGGATTATCAGTTGTTTCTGATTATACTGATAATATATCTTTTAATAATATTGATATCAATGGTAATTATGCTTTATTGATAGACGCATCTGATCATACTTTTGTAAATAATAATATTATTTCTGGTGAATCAATGGTTGTTCTTTTATCTGCTACTTATAATATTCTTTTATTAAATAATAATTTAACAGCTTCATCATCTAATCTAATTATTGATTCTTCTGGGGGGTCTAATTACAATAGATTAATTTATAATAATTCTTATGGTGAAGTTAAATGGAATTCTACTGATTTAGATATTTCTGAGGCTGGAGCCTTAAAATTGGGCACTAATATCGAAATAACTGATAACTTTATTTATTTTAATTCTACAGCTTTTGCTAGTCATAGTGATGCTGCAGAACTTCAATTCTTTTCACCGACTATACCTTCCGGAACAATCCGTCCTTATAAGAATGGTTCTTTATGTTCTGCACTTATTTGTTCTGATTTTAGTGTTGCTAATGGAAATTATAATTTTAGTGTTACTGGATTTTCTAATTATAGTTTGGGAAATAATACTGCACCTACGACACCAACTCTAGTAAGTCCAGAGAATAATAGTCGACAATTCGGTGACATTCATATTTTAAACTGGTCTGCTTCAACAGACAGTGAAGGTAATCCAATTACTTATTATACTTATCATGAGAATATTACATTGCCAACATCATCATTAAGTTCAACTAGTGATACAAATATTTCTAGTGGAGTAACTATTGACGGTGAAACTTATTATTGGCATGTTATTGCCGGTGATGGTTGGGATAATTCAAGCACAAGTTATACTTGGAATTATTTAGAGAACATTAAGCCAATCGTAAACACATCAAGAATATATCCTATACTTCCTTTAACTTCAGATAACTTAATTGGTTATTGTAATGCTACAGATCAAGAAGGAGATAATATAACTTATCATTATAGATGGTATAATGGATCTGAATTATTCAATTCTGGTTCAACAACAACAAATTATACTCAAGGTCTTGAAATAAATGTTAATAATCTTTCAAGCTCAAGCACTGCAAATAGTAACATCTGGACATTTAGTTGTTTGGCTTATGATGGTTATGAAAATTCTTCTATTTGGAGAAATTCTTCTGTAACTGTTGGAAATTCTGCACCTAACACTCCGATTTTATTGGAGCCATCTGACGCTAACTCAACTTTATTTAATAGGTCGCCAACATTTTTATGGAATTGCACTGACAATGATTCCAATTCATTAAATTTTACTTTGGAAATAAATAATAGTGTAAGCCCTAATTATATGTATTATAATTTAAGTTTAACTCCTTCTGGAAGTAATTATACTTACACAATTCCTGACGAACTGCAAACATTTATTGAATCAGAAAATAATGCTTATGAGTGGAGAGTACGAGCATTTGATGGAATAAATTATTCTGTTTGGTCCGAGGTTTATAATTTTTCTATTGAAGAGTATGTAATAATAACTATGGTTAATAATACAATTGATTTTGGTTCTGGCCTTAATTTATTAAATTCATATGATACTATTAGTGATGCAAATCCATTTTTAATAAGGAATGATGGTAATGTTAATGTTACTCTAATAAATTTCACAGCACCTTCTTTCTGGTTATCTCGACCATTAGGAACAGAATACTTACAATATAAAACTGATAATTATTCAAGTAATTCAACTTATAATTATTCTGGTTCAGTTACTTCTTGGACTAATTTCTCAAGTAGTAATGTTAATGTTACAAGAAACTTGTATTATGGTTCTGGTGCTAATTATATTGAAACTGATTTAAGAATATTGGTTCCAGGTGCAGAACCACCAGGTAATAGGAGCCCCGTATTCAACTTTTATTGGGAAATAGATGATGGTTATAACTAATGAAAAATAAAAATATAATTCAAGAACAGAGAATCGAAGGAACATTAGACATACCTCTAAAAATATTACAAGATAGGGGTGTTGCAGTTCTTGAAGCAATAGTAGAATACTTGAAAGAAGAAAAGAAGTTGAAATATTCAGAAATAGCAATATTGCTAAACAGGGATCAAAGAACAATTTGGACTGTTTATAATAGAGTAAAGAAAAAAAGAATAAAGCAAAATGCGAAATAAAAACTATATAATTAAAATACTTGTAATCTTAATTTTATTAATTATAGCTATGCAGGCTGTAACTGCATTAGGTGTTGTTCCTGCAAGAACTTTATTCAAAATTGAAGAAGGTAAAACTTCAGGAACATTAAAGATATTAAATAATCAAAATCAAGATTTAAGGATTGCAGTTTATGCAACTGGAGAATATGCTAGTGCAATTACCTTAGATCCTAATGTAAATCCTATAATTAAATCAGATGAATCAGAAAGAATAATTAGTTATACTGTAAATTTCCCAGAGAACTTACCTCCTGGTAGACAAGAAATAGATATTGTAATTTTAGAACTACCTTCTGATTCTTCTGGAATTAATCAAGCCGGTGTTGTTGCAACAACGTCTGTAATTGCTAAGATCCTGGTTGATGTTCCTTATCCTGGAAAGTATATTCAAAGTAAATTACATGTTGATTCCGCTAACACCGGAGATATAACTACTTTTAGTGTTTCTTTATTTGGTAAAGGAGATGAAGATATAAATAATATTGGTGGAACAATAATAATTAAAGGCCCAACAAATGAAGAGCTTACAAGACTTGAAACTAATTCAATTAGTTTAGATTCTGGTGAAGATGGTAAAATAACTGCAAATTGGAAAGCAAGTGTTGCACCTGGTTTATATTATGCTGAAGCAGTTATAGTTTTTGATGGCCAACAAATTATTGAAAGAGAAGTGTTTGTGATTGGCGATAAAAGCTTAAAAATAGCTAACTTAATAATAGATAAATTTAAACTTGGTCAAATAGCTAAAGTTGATGTTATTGCAGAAAGTGTTTGGAACGAAGAGATAAAAGAGGTTCATGCGGAACTAGATGTTTTTGATGAATCAGGAACATTATTACAAAGTGTTAAAACAGCTGCAGTTAATATTCCAAGTTTAGGAAAAGAAATATTATCTGGTTATTGGGATACTGGTGGGATGAGTATTGGTAATTATGATATAAATGTTAAACTAATTTATGAGAATGAAATAAGTGAGAAACTATTCCAAGCTGTCATAAATGCAGATAATATTCAACTATCGAATCAGGCTCTAACTGCACAAGTTATCGCTGCAGGTGAAGAGAAAAAGAGCTCAACAATAAGTTTATTAATAGTGGCAGTTATCGTGTTAATTATTATTAATGTTTCATGGTTTGTGTATTTTAAGAAGTTTAGAAAGAAGAAAGTTCAAGGAGAATAATAAAATGGCAATGTTAATTGATGAAGAAAGTAAAGAATATTATATTAAAGCAGGGCATATTGCAGGCAGAGCATTAAATTATGCTATAAAACTTGCTAAACCTGGTGTATCGATAAGAGAATTACTTGATAAAGTAGAAGAGAAGATATTGCTCTCTGGTGGAGGATTAGCTTTTCCGCCTCAAGCTTCAGTAAATACTTTTGCAGCTCATGTTTGTCCAACAAAAGATAATGACATTATTTTAAAAGAAGGTGATGTTGTCAAAATTGATGTTGGTGCAGAATACGAAGGATTTATTGGTGATACTGCAACAACAGTTTACCTCGGTGATGACCCGGAAATAAAGAATTTAGTTGCTGCTTCAAAAAAAGCATTAGAAGAAGCAATAAAATTATTAAAACCTGGTTGTAAAGTAAATTCTATTGGTAAGAAAATAAATGAAACAATAACTTCCTTAGGTTTTAATCCTATAAAGAACCTTTCCGGGCATGGTCTTGGAGTTTATGAATTTCATGATGCCCCGACGATTCCTAACTTTGATAATGGTGATGAATCTGAACTAGAAGTAAATGAAATGGTTGCAATAGAACCTTTTTCAACTACTGGTGCTGGTTTTGTTAAAAGTTCTGGTGAAGCAACTATATTTAATAAAATACAAAATAAAGGAACAAGAAATCCTTTTGCAAGAGAAGCATTAAAAATAATTGATAGTTTAGAAGAATTGCCTTTTTCACAAACTTTTCTTGAGAACAAGTTAGGTAAACCTAAAACCAGAATTGCACTTGCTGAATTAAAAAAGTTAGAAATTATTCATGAACATGCTCCGCTCGAAGAAAGGTCTGGTGGATTAGTTTCACAGCATGAACATAGTTTTTTAATTGGTGAAGAAACAATAATAACTACAATGGTTGACGATGATGAATAATCTTATTTATTTACTAAAGCAGTTAAAGAATATAGAAAAGCCTAATTCCAAACTAGAGCAATATTTTACTACCCCTGAACTTGCAGTAAGGTTTTTAAAAAAAATAGATTTTAAAAATAAAACTGTTGTTGATCTCGGTTGTGGTGCAGGGATTCTTGGAATAACTGCATTACTTCTTGGTGCAAAAAAAGTTATTTTTTTAGATATTGATAGTGGTGCAATAGAAATAAGTAAAGATAATTATGATATAATTAAAAATCAATTAGATGTTGGTGAAGCTGAGTTTCTAGATGAAGATATTTCTTTGATTAAAAGTTCTCTTAATGTTGACATTGCATTACTCAATCCTCCTTTTGGAACAACTGATGAAAGTAAAAGAATTGATTCTATTTTTCTAAAGAAGGCAATGAAGATTGCAAAAAAAGTTCTAACAATGCATAAAACCGCAACAAAAGAGTATATTAAATCCATTATGAATGAAAATAACTTTAATATCGTTTACAATGAAAACTTTTTATTTCCCATTGACAAAGTTTATTCACACCATACAAAAGAGGGTATTGAAGTGCAAGTTACATTATTTATTGCTGAGAAGGTTGTTTAATTACTTCCTATTTTTCCCATAATATTATTAAACTCCTAAAAAAACAACAATCTTTAAAAACAAACATCTTCTATCTATAATAATATGATATTTACTAATAAAAGAGGTATTTCTCCATTAGTTGCTACAATACTTTTAATAGCGTTTGCAGTATCTATAGGTGCTCTTATTATGAATTGGAGTTCTTCTGCTGAATCTTCTTCCGCATTAACTGGTGAAGGTGGTTGTTCAGATATAGAAATATCTATTTTGGATTCTTGTCAAACTGACACAGAGATATCATTATCTTTAAAGAATAATGGCAATTCAGCTATTGAGGCAATAATATTAAGGTCAAGTGGAGCTAATAGAGTTGATTACTTTATCTCTTCAAGTCTTGTTGGGGCTAATACTAATAAAGATTTTGAAATTTCTAAAGTGGAGTTTAATTCAGACAACTTTATGATAATCCCTACTATTAATTCTAAAGGAAACGAATTGTTTTGCACTAGTAAGTCAATTAGGATTCCATCTCTTTCTGTTTGTTAATTTTAAATATTGTAGTTGCGAACATAAGTATTCTTATGCACTTAAGGTGAGCTGATTAGATTAATAACAACTAGTGCGTTGTCTGGGGTTGCTCCACATGGGAAGACAGCACAGTAAGGCATAACTTAAATTCAGCGAGAGTGCATAACAATTACTAATCTTCTAAGTTCGTAACTATTTGCAGGTTAAATTTTTAAATACATCATTATTACTTCATATATGATATCTGAAAAAACAATCAGAAAAGCTGAATTACTTGCTAATGTTCAGTTTTATGAAAAAAAGTTAAAAGAGGGAATCTTTATTATTCCTACTGATACTGTTTATGGTTTATCTTGTAATGCTAAAAGCCCAAAGCTTGTTGAAAACTTAAGAAAAATAAAAAAGTCAAAGCAACCTTTTAGTGTTATTGCACCTTCTAAAAAATGGATTTATGAAAATTGTGTAATTACTAAAGATGCTAAAAAATGGATTGCTAAACTTCCTGGACCTTATACTTTAATTCTTAAATTAAAAAATAAAAGAGCAGTAGCAAAATCTGTTTATAATGCTGATAACTGTTCTTTGGGAGTTAGAATACCTGACCATTGGTCCTCAAAGATTGTTGCAAGATTAAAATTTCCTTTGATTTCAACTTTGGCTAATGTTTCAGGGGAGGATTATATGAAATCTCTTGATGATCTTGATCTAAAAATAAAGAATAAAGTTAATCTTATAGTTTCTGTTGGAAAAAAACGAGGTCACCCTTCAACGATTATTAATTTAGTTGAAAATAAAGTAATAAAAAGATAATAATAACTATTAATCATTTAACGGAGATACACAACAATGAAAATACTAGCCTTAGGAGATATTCACGGAGATACTGTGCATATTGAAAAGCTTGCACAAAAAGCATTAAAAGAAAATGTTGATCTTGTTATTTTAACAGGAGATATAACTGATTTTAATTCTTCAACTGAAAATCTTGTTGGCCCATTTAAGAATGTTGGAAAGAAAGTTCTTATTATTCCCGGTAATCACGAGCCTCTTATCACAACTGATTTTCTTGCTGAGTTATATGATATAAAAAATCTTCATGGTTATTCTGTAAGATATAAAGACATTGGAATATTTGGTGCTGGTGGATCTTCAGTGGTTGGTCCAAGTCCTCTAATTCCTGAAGAAGATATGTTTAATCTATTAAAAAAAGGGTTTGATAAAGTAAAATATTTGGAAAAGAAAATAATGGTAACTCATGAGCATCCGGCTGGGTCAACTATAGAAAAATTTACTCAGTTTTTCCCTGGTTCAGATGCAATAAAAGAAGCTATTGATAAATTCCATCCTAATATTTTAATATGTAGCCATGTTCATGAAGCTGAAGGTTTAGAAGAAAAAATTGGCACAACAAGAGTTATTTCTGTTGGTAAAAAAGGAAAGATTATTGATATTTAAACAATAACCCTTTTAAAATCTAGTATTATAATAATATAAATGATATCTTTAATCATATGGATAATAGTATTCTTAATAAGTATCTTAATTTTAATTAAAGCTGCAGATTTCTTTACTGATTCAGCAGAAAAAATAGGGATTCACTTTGGAATACCTGCATTCATTGTAGGTGTAACAATTGTCTCAATTGGAACTTCATTACCTGAATTAATAACCTCTGTTATTGCTGTAACTCAGGGCGTATCTGAAATTGTTGTAGCTAATGTTCTTGGATCTAACATAACAAACATATTTCTTGTATTAGGAATATCTGCGATTGTAGCAAAAAGATTAAAATTAACTTATGAAATAATAAAGATAGACTTACCTTTGCTAATTGGGTCTGCATTATTCTTAACTATCTGTATTTGGGATGGAGCATTTACTTTTATCGAAGCAATACTTTGTATCTTAGGGTTTATTACTTATATTTTCTATACAATTAATGTTGAGAAAAGGCATAAAGATAAAGAGATAAAAAAAGAATTAGCAGGTGCATTAAAAAAGAAGAAATTAAAAGTAAAAACTTGGGTAATTCTTATTCTAAGTATCGGCTTTATCTATTTTGCTTCTAAGTATACTATTGATGCTGTAATTAATATATCTCGTATACTAAATATTGGAACAGAAATAATTGCTGTTTCAGCTGTTGCACTCGGAACGTCTTTGCCAGAATTAATTGTTAGCTTAACTGCTGCATTTAAGGGAAAACCTGAGATGGCCATAGGAAATATTCTTGGATCAAATATATTTAATGGTTTAGCAGTTGTTGGTATTGCAGGTTTATTTGGAACTTTGATAATTCCTGCAAGCATTATATCTTTTGCATTACCTATGATGTTAATTGCAATATTCTTATTTGTATTTATGACTCTTGGAAAAGAAGTTTCTCGTTGGGAAGGTTGGTTCTTAATCCTCTTCTACATACTCTTCATAGGTAAGTTGTTTGGTTTGTTTTAGATAGTATTTTTGTGTTTGTTTTAATTCCCAAACTTATATATGTGCTCTTTCAAACTACTATCAAAGATAGAATAAGGAATGTTCTTTTCTTCTAGTTCTTTGAATATATTGCTTAGTGATGATTTTATTTCTTCAGCTTCTCCATTTTTATAATTCCAATATGAATTAGAAATACTTAAGATAAAGTTTGGTTCAAGAGAGCCCAGGCTTGCTTCTGGAGTTTTTATTTTAGTACTTTTTAATAAGCTTATTTTAGAAGATATACTTTCTTTATGAGTATATTTTAATGTAAAAATTTTCTTCTTATAACTATTTGTTTTTAGAATTTTACCTAGCTTATAACGATTTGTTTTGACAAACACATTTAGAGATATTAAATATATGTTTTTTGAAAGTATTTCTTGAATAGGGTCATTATTATCCAACTTGAGTTCTCCCTACACTCTCTTTTTAATAATAAGAAAAATTTAATAAAATAAAAAAATAATTACTCTTCCTTCTCTCTTCGAACAACTTTAATGTCATCAATCTTAATAGTTATCGGGATTGGAACTGCAGCTTCAAGAAGTTCAACAACAACATCACCTTTAACTTTATCAATTCTAGTAATTTTACATTGTTCTCTTTTGAAAGGTCCAGAAATGATTTCAGCAATATCATTCTTTTGAATATTAACTTCTTTCTTTTCAGTTTCAATCATGTGTTCTATTTCTTGATAAGAGATTTCTTTAGGAAGAATCCCTCGTGCGTAAGGCACTCCGAATGCAGCTTGTTCTGCATCAGATTTGGAACCTGCTTCTAAGAATATGTATCCTCTCATTCCATGAGGTCTAATAATTGAAAAGATTTCAAGTTTTTTCTTTTTAGCATTACTTGTAACAAAATCCATAACTTGTTCTTCTCTGTTTGCAGTAGTCCTTAATGCAAAGATTTCAGTATTTTGTTTTTCTTCAACTGTTGAAGTCTCCTGTTCTTTTGTTTTTTGCTCTTTAGCAATCTCATAAGGAGTCTTTATTTCATTTTGTTTTTCATTTATGTCCATTTTAATCACGTCATAGAGTTATATAAAACTTTTAATAATTAAATTAATTATGAATCCAAGAAGGCCAATTGCTAATATTCCTAAACCTGTAACTTTAACTATCGAACTATATTCTTCTTTGTTTGGTTTCTTAGTTACAGTCCATACTCTTCTGCATTCTTTAATAAATTCTTTTAGTTTTTTCATTTTTTTTAACTCACGAATTCAATACCTAAATCTTCATCATAGCTTTTTTTAC
>CAYLIL010000017.1:10215-10482 GCA_964384045.1 uncultured Methanosarcinales archaeon | reverse complement strand
TTTGTGAAAAATGCAATCATAAACTTGCAATCACAAAAAAGATGAAAGCTCCTAAGAAGAGTAAAGCTAAGAAGAAATAGTTTTTTCTTTTATTTTTTATTTTAGATACTTTTATTAATTCTATTTGATTTCTCTTTTTTATGTCTTCGTATAAGAATTTTTGTGATTCAAATGAAATTAAGTATTTTAAGAATATCTATTCTTTTCATGCATTTAAACTTTCTCAATTATTAGGCGAATCTTTTTTATATTTTTGTTGTTGTCGTT
>CAYLIL010000017.1:0-10205 GCA_964384045.1 uncultured Methanosarcinales archaeon | reverse complement strand
TACCAGAATGGCTATTAATAATCCTAATTTAAGTGTAACTGTTTTTGATACTAATTTAGATGAACTTAAAGAAGGAATTAAATATACTGGCTTTCGATGGTTTCAGAGTTACAAAGATAAAATAAAACCGATAACTGTTGTTTCTGATTTTAATAAAATTAGTAATAAAGTTTTTGATACTATTGCCATGAATTTTGTGTTATTGGCAAGCAAAACTCCTGTTATTCCTGTCTTACATGATTTAGTATCTCCTAATGGCTATGTTGGAATTCTAGATTATGATTTTACAAATAGTTCTTTTGATGAATTTAGGGAAGTATTCACTTGTGATGAAGAAAGAAAAGCAATTTCTAGATTTAATTCAGTTGAGGAAACTTTTCAACATTATTCTTCTAGAGGTTTAGTTGAATGTAAGAATGAAGCTGAAGAAGTTGGTTTCAAAACTATTTATTCTTCTAAATTTGATAAAAGATATTTTTTTTGGATTGGGCAGAAATTATAAATTAAAATAATACTCTTCTTTTATTATATATCTTAACTTATAATACCAACAACATTTTTAAATGCAGTTCTTTTTCTTTGCAATGAATGGTATTTAGCAAGTTTAAGAACAAGAAGAAGAAAAATAGTGCAGGTAAGGCTACAAACACTGAAGAAGTGTTTAGAATAAGAACTCCTAAACCTAATGAAGTAATCGGTGTTCTTGATCAAAGGCTTGGTGGAAGCAGAGCTAGAGTAAGATGTATGGATGGTAAAACAAGATTATGCAGAATTCCTGGTAGAATGAAAAGATACTTATGGGTTAGAGAAGGCGATACTATTCTTGTTGAACCTTGGGAATTTGGTGGAGATGAAAAAGGAGATATCATTTTCAAATATAAACCAATCCAAGTTAAATGGCTACAAAAAAGAGGACTTCTTAGTCAATTAAGCGATTTAGAAGAGTTTTAATAATTAAATTTATAAATTAAAATCTAACTAACTGATTGAAATGAATAGAAAAGAAAGAAGGGAACAAGTAAAAAAACAACTTGTTTCTGATACAAAAATTGAACAACAGAATTTTATTAAATCAAGTAGAAAAGGTTTCTTTCAAACTATTTATGAAGATCATTACAAAAAATTAATATTTATACCATTCACAATTCTTTTAGTTGCAGTAATACTTATTGCAATGAATGTTGCGCAAACTGGCGATTTTGTTAATAAAGGCTATTCTTTAAGTGGAGGTTCTTCTATAACTGTTCTTGCAGATAAAGTTAATGTTGATGTAATCTCTTCAACACTATTAATTGCCTTACCTGAAGCTGAAATAAATGTCAGAGAATTATCCGAAGCTGGCCAAACTAGAGGATTTATTGTTGAAACCGATATGACTGATAATGGTGAAGCAATATTGAATGAATTAGAAAAGTTATCTCCTGGTTTGAAAGATAGTGATAAAGTTTCTATTACTACAATGGGCTCAAGTTTAGGTGAATCATTTTTCCTAGACGCAGTATATGCAATCATAATTGCATTTATATTTATGTCAATTGTTGTATTCATAATTTTTAGACAAGCAAGTCCTAGTCTTGCAGTTATTTTATCTGCTTTTTCAGATATTATAGTTACTGTTGCTGCAATCAACATACTTGGAATTAAATTGAGCACTGCAGGAATTGCAGCATTGTTAATGCTTATAGGTTATTCTGTTGATACTGATATTCTTTTAGCTACAAGAGTAATTAAAGAAAAGAAAGGCCTTATTATGACTCGAGTTTATAGTGCATTAAAAACAGGTTTAACAATGAATGCTACAACACTTGTTATTGTTCTTATTGGATTATTTATTTCACAATCAGCTGAGTTAACTCAGATTTTTACAATACTTTTAATTGGATTAATAATTGATGTAATTAATACTTGGATACAAAATGTTGGTATCTTAAGATTATATCTTGAAAGAAAATCAAGGAAGAATAAACATGTCTAGTCAAACTAAATTAAAGCAAATAGTGAAGAAAACAAGAGTTGTTATTCTAATAATCTTCTTAGTTCTATCCTTAATCGCAATACAATTTCATGTTGTTGGTAATGGTGGAATTGCTGTAAGATCTATTACTAAAGATAGTGCTGCAATGATTGCAGGAATGCAAAATCCTAGTTCTACACAACCAATGGCTAGAGAAGTTATTGTTTCAATGAATAATAAACATATAAAAAATGTTCAAGATTATTATGATTTTGTTTCAGAATTAAGAATAAATCAATCTATAAGTGTTAAAACAACAAAAAAGAGTTTTTGTCTTGTTCTTGGTTGTTTAAGCAATACTGAAAATAATTATCGAGTTAAAGTTTTACCTAAATATAAAATCACTGATTTAGGTATAAATGAAACAATCGAAACAACTAAGGAAATATTTAATGAAACTCTTAATCAAACAGTTAATGTAACAACTTTTGTTGAACAACCAAAAGTTTTAAAAGAAATTATTGGTATTGAAGATATTGGTTTATCTATTTATCCTGCACCTACAAGTAATCTAAGGAAAGGACTTGATCTCCAAGGTGGAACTCGTGTTTTACTAAAACTTTCAGAAAAAGTTGATCAAGATACAATGGATCTTGTTTTAGATAATGTGCAACAGAGACTTAATGTTTATGGTTTAACAGATATAATCATTAGAGAAGTTAAAGGCTTTGCTGGAACTGGCGATCAATATGTTCTTGTTGAAATTGCAGGAGTTAATAGTGAAGAAATTCGTGATTTAATTTCACAGCAAGGAAAATTTGAAGCAAAAATAGGAAATAATGTTGTATTTGTCGGTGGTAAAGATATTACTTATGTTGCTAGAGGAGAAGGTGCTGGTCTTGATTATGGTTCTTGTGCTCAAGCTTCACAAGGTGAGTATTCTTGTAGATTTAGATTTGGTATATCCTTAACTCCTGAAGCAGCACAGAGACAAGCAGATTTAACTGAAACTCTTGCTGTAGTAAATCAAGATGGTCAAGATTATTTAAATGAATCATTACAATTATTCTTAGACGATGAATTTGTTGATGAATTAAGAATTGCTGGTGATCTTGCTGGAAACGCTGTTACTGAAATTTCAATTTCAGGTGGTGGAACAGGTACAAGTGAGCAAGCTGCTGCAAATGATGCTATCCTTAGCATGAAAAGATTACAAACTATATTAAAAACCGGAAGTCTTCCTGTTAAAATTAATATTGTAAAAACTGATACAATAAGTCCTGCGTTAGGTTCACAATTTATTAGAAATATTATGTTAATTGGTATACTAGCTATTATAGGTGTTTCACTTGTAATATTTGTTAGATATAAAAATCTTAAAGTTTCAATCCCTGTAATAATCACAATGCTTTCAGAAGTATTTATTTTATTAGGGTTTGCTTCACTTGTTGGATGGAATTTAGACATAGCTGCAATCGCAGGTATTCTTATTGCTGTTGGAACAGGTGTTGACGACCAAATCGTTATAACCGATGAAACAATGAGAAAAGATGCATCAGAAGTTCATCTTAAATGGAAACAAAGATTTAAGAAAGCACTTTTCATAATTATCGCTGCTTATGCTACTACAATGGTTGCAATGCTTCCACTGTATTTTGCAGGTGCTGGTTTAGTTAAAGGATTTGCATTAACTACAATGGCAGGTGTAACAATTGGTGTTCTTATAACAAGGCCTGCATTCGGTGCTATTCTTGAAGAGTTAGTTAAGAAGTAATTGATAATAACCGAATATATTCCTAATTTCTCACAAATTCTTCGCTTTTTCTTATGTAACTTATTTATTAGTTTAGATTATCTCTGAATTCATGAAAAAAGATATTGTAAAGCTTGATGATAAAGCAATAAACTATGGGACTGTCCATTCTGGTAATATTCAGAACTGGTTTCCAAATATAGAAAAATACAAATCTGATGAATATAATCAATTTATTAATGGTTTTGTTGCAATATCTAAAAAATTATTAACAAAAAATTTAGATGATAATTTCTTTGTAAACTTATTATCTACTTATGCAAGTCTATCTTTGTTTACCGATGCGGAAGTAAAATCAGAACCTTTATTTTATTTTAATCTTCAATCTTGTTCTAAATCAAGTGATGCAAATATTACTGCGACTGTTACAAAAATAAGAAATCAAGTTTTAAGGTCAATAAAAGATAATTCAGATGACTATTCAATAATTATTGACAGATTTTATTCTGGATTATTATCTTATACTCAAGCAGAGTTAGAAAAGAAAAAAAGTAAAGTAAATCTTGAGTTTTCTTATAATAATAAGAAGTGTTTTTATCCTGAGTTAGAAAAATTAGTATTATTACCTTTTAATCCTTCTCGATTTTCTCAATTTAATAATGAGAAAGTTGCAGGTAATTCTCAAGCAAAAATTTCACTGATGAATGCAATGGATAGATTATTATGTTATGATATTGATAATCGGAATAATCCTTTGCTTGATATTATTGATTTTCCAAAAGTTATAACTCTTTTAGGCCCAAGTGGGACAGGAAAAAGTATGTTAATTAATCAAACTTTAAATTATATTAATAAAAAATCTTATGAGCTAAACAAACCTTTTGTATTTTTATCTATTGATGCTGATACAAGGAGTGAGTTTAGAAGTATATCTGAAAGACAATTAAAAAAGAAGTTTGATCTTGCATATTCTGGTGATGCAATTTATACATTATTAGTTGATGAAATTGATACAAAAATATTTTCTAGAGAAAACATAACTGCAAATAATTCTTCTGAACTTTCATTTACTGGTGCATTTCTTGAGGGATTAAATGGAATGAATACTTATCTTGGGAATTTTGTAATTTTTGTAACCTCTAACAGGCAAGTTAATGCTGATCCTGCACTAAAAAGAAGATTAATGGAGAATGTAATAGTTGTTAATGGGCTTGAAACTTCGGAAGATCATATTACTGTTTTTAAGAATAAATTAAGAAAGGGGTTGAATGCAGGTTATGTCAAAGTTAATGATTGGGCTTCTATTGGTTCAGCATCTAAAAACTATTCTTTTCAAGGAGGGGATGTAACTAATATTTGTCTTAAGTTAAATAATACTATTCTTAATTCTATTAATTTTAACAAAATAAAATATAATGCTAATAACCTCCTTTCTGTTTTGGGAAACATAAATGATAATTTAGTGTTAGATGCAATTAATTCTTATGCACAAGATAAAAAAGAGTTTAACAAAAACTATTTATTAGGTGATTCTAATGAGGAATAGAAAAAATAAAGTTGTTAAAATCTTAGATAACAAAACTAAGGAAGATTCTGCTAGTTCTCCTTTTTTTAATAAAACTAATTTTGTTAACAAAATAAGAAATTCTGGTAGGGTGACTGAGAGTAATCTTTTAGAACTTTGCAAACTAAATAATTTCTTTAATGAAATTAAATATGCTGATTTATCTTTTAATCAATCTAAAATTGTTTCTGATACTAAAGAAGCTATTGAATTTGTAAATAAAAATTATGATAATGCTTTTGGAAAATATTCTAAGAAAGATAATAATACTAAGGTTGTTAAAGGTGTTTATGATGATTTTTCTAAGCATAGAAAAATTAATAGTCTCGATCATCTTTTATCTGACATAAAATCAAATGTTTCTTACCTTTCTGATATGAAAAGAACAAGAAAATATCATCAAGATTTTCTAAAAGTTAAATCTCAATATAATAGTTTAAAAGAAATGTTTGGCGATCTTCTTGAGATGGAGAATATACAAGAACATGAAATAAGATACATTGTTGAGAAAGAAAAAGAAATTGATGGTATGGTAAAAAAATCTATGATTATATTAGAAAAACTTGAAAGAAAGAAAGTTGCTGTTTATGTAAGTAAAGTAATTATTACAGTTACTTTGTTAGCATCACTTGTTCAGGTAGGAAGATTTGGTCATGAATATCGAGAAGAAATAAGTAATTACTATCAGAATAATATTAAACCGCAGATTGTAAAATATTTACCTAATCCTTAGTTTATTAATGCTTAATCATAACAATATTATTAGGGTCATTTATTTTTTAATTTTACTCTTATGTTCAAAAACATTCTTATTAAATTGATAACTCTTTGTGAGATTTTTCTTTTTTGCAACTCCATAGTAAGTTGCAATTATTAATCCAATTATTGCTGTAATTGAATCTCTAACCCTTGTAATTAATCCAACTCCTAAACCAATAGCAGGATTAAGATTAATAGTATTGAAAAGTGCAACTTGTCCGCCTTCTAAAGTTCCCATAGCTGAAGGAACCGGAACCATATATGCTATTCCTACAACAGAAAAAGTAAGAAATATTTGTAATAGGTTAGCATTAAAACCAAAAATAAGCATTGCTAATTTGAATTCTATAAACATTAAGCTCCATGCAATTGCCATAACAAAAAGTGCACCAAAAAAGTGAGCTTTGTCTTTTTTATAGAACTTTAGTATTAGTTTTTCTGTTTCAATAAGCTTTTTTGTAGCATTTGACCACTTTTTTATTTTATGAAGTTTAAAGAAATTATATATTCCCATTATTAATCCTTTATCATTAACAATTTGATAAATTACTACTCCAATTAATCCTATAAAAATTATACAAACTACAATTATTAAGAATTTAAGATTTTCCGGTAAAGCATAATTAACACTTAGAATAATTACACCAATAATGAAGAACAATGCTGCCCCTCCTAATTCAATTGATTTATCTATAATAATACTTGATAAAGATTCATGTGTTTTTAATCCATGCCTTTTAAGGAGTGCAGCTCTAACAAACTCTCCGCCTAATTTCGCACTTGGAGTTATATAACTAACTCCATAACCTGCAAGATAAGCTTTTAATAAATATGTAAATTTTATTTTATGTTTTTGCGATCTAAGGATAATTCCCCATCTAGCTACAGAACAAATAATTAAAATTGCACCAACAATAAAATAAAGAATAACATACCAGATATTAGCATTAACTACTGCATCAACAAATTGATTGAGATTAATATTTTTGAATGCTAACCAGAAAAGGAAAAGACCAATTATTAAAGGTATACTTATTTGTAATCCTAATTTAAGTTTTTTATTCATTGGTTTCTTCTTCGCCATCTTTATTAGTAAGAAGTCAGAAAACTATTTTTATAAAGTTTGTTAAATTATTGTTCTAATATTAATTTTTTCACTATTTTCTATTCCAGTATGCATAGCGTATAGTTCAATATGTCCATTTTGATATTTATATACCAAAGAAGGAATATGTTCTGAATGAATTAAGTTAACTATTTGTTTTATCATTGAGCTGTAATGGTTAACCTCTTTAGGTGTTGATAAACTTATTACTATGGGTTCTCCTTTCCAATGTTTACTCTTAAATAAGTTCATTGTAGGTTTTTCTATACCCTCTACTTCATTGGAATTAAAAGACTGATAAACATAAATTTTATCTCCTTCTTTATTATTGTAAATTATCCCCTCTCCAAATTTTTCATGTTCTATTTCTATCTCTGCTGGGTGCCCATTTCTTTGTAAACAAAGCTGCTTAACTATTAAATCTACTGAATTTTGTTCATTAATTGTTGATTTAATAAAAAAGTCTATCGCTTGAGGCTTATTTAAATTATCTCTATAATGGTTACTTTGGCCATGAGTAATTTCATCTTCAAAATTTCTATTTGTAGAATCAGTTTCGGATTCATCTGAATGTAAGCTATACATAATTTTTAAGATTCAAACTTTATTTAAAAGTCTTGCTACAAATTTACCTATAAAATATCATTATATTTATAAAGAGAAGCTATATCCTTCATAATATTAGCTTAATAGCTAACCAATGATTGATGAAGCCGAAACGGTGGAATGAGGGACGGATTCTAGTCTCAATTAATAAATGAATAAGATAAGGTGAAAAAATGGAACAAGCATATAATGCTATTGAATTAGCAAAAAAATCAGGAAAGATAAGTAAGGGTGCTAATGAAGTAACAAAAGTACTTGAAAAAGGAAAAGCAAAATTAGTAGTTTATGCAAAAGATGTTTCTCCAGCAGAAATTGTAATGCATTTACCATTACTTGCAAAAGAAAAAGGAGTTCCTTGCGTGGAAGTACCAAGTAAACAAGAATTAGGTGCTGCAGCAGGTTTACCTCTTGGAACCACAGCAGTTGCTATTACTGAAGAAGGTGAAGCTAAAGATCTTATCTCTGAATTATCTGCTAAATAGGTGAAGTAAATGGCAGATATAAAGAAAAGAATTGGGAAGCCTTCAAAGAGAGATGATAAAAAAACTGGAGTTCATTTCTCACATGCAGTTCCTGCTCTAGTTGAAGAAGTAATTGGGAGAACAGGCACAAGAGGCGAAGCAATTCAAGTTAGATGTAAAATTCTTGGTGGCAGAGACCAAAACAAAGTAATTAGAAGAAATGTTAGAGGTCCTGTTCAAAAAGGAGACACTTTAATGCTTAGAGAAACTGAAATTGAAGCACGTGCTTTAAACAAAGCTGGAAGAGGTAATAACTAAAATGGTTAAATGCAGTTTTTGTGAAAAAGAAATTCCTTTCGGCACTGGCAAAATGTATGTAAAAACAGATGGTAAAATATTTTACTTTTGTTCAAGCAAATGTGAAAAAAATCAGTTAAAGCATAAAAGAAAAGCTAGAAATGTTAAGTGGACTGGAACAGCTCATAAAGAGAAACAGAAAGCTAAATTGACAGCTAAGAAATAATTTTTTATCTTTTGTTTTTTATTTTAAATTTTATAATATTTATTGGAGAATAATATGATTGAGAAAACATTAGTATTAATAAAACCTGATGCAATGCAGAGAGGAATTATTGGTAAAATTATAACTAGATTTGAAAGAACAGGAATAAAGATTGTTGCATCAAAATTAATTCTTCCAAATAAAGAATTAGCAGTTAAACATTATGCTAAAGATAAAGAGTGGATAATGAAAGTTGGGACAAGAGCGAGAAAGATGTTTGATGAAATTAATATGCATAAAGATAAATCAGCAGAACAAGTTGGCCAAATGATTTTAAATCAATTATCGGATTACTTAATTTTAAGTCCTACAATGGCATTTGTTTTTGAAGGACATAATGTAGTTGAACATGTTCAGAAACTTACTGGTGCAACTGCACCAAGAGACGCTGTTCCAGGAACAATTAGAGGGGATTATTCTTTTGATACTTATGATTTAGGAAATGTATCAAATAGATCAGTTCAAAATTTAATTCATGCTTCAGATTCTGTTGAAGTAGCAAAAAAAGAAATATCTTTATGGTTTAAACCAGAAGAGATACACTCTTGGAAAAGAATAGATGAAGAAATTCTTTACAGGGGATTAGAAAATAAAGAATAATAATTAAAATATAAGGTGGTAATAAAATGGCAAAAATGGTTGATCGTGTAGTAGAACAAATGAAACTTCCTGTTAATATTAGGAACATTGCAATTTGTGCTCATATTGATCACGGAAAAACAACATTCTCAGATAATCTTCTTGCAGGTGCAGGAATGATGTCAGAAGAATTAGCAGGTAAGGCTTGTCAACTTGACTTTCATGAAGACGAGCAAAGTAGAGGAATTACAATTGATAGTGCAACTGTAGCTATGGTTCATCAAGTTGAAGATAAAGATCATTTAATTAATTTAATTGATACTCCTGGTCACGTTGATTTTGGAGGGGATGTTACTAGAGCAATGAGAGCTGTTGATGGTGCAATTGTATTATGTTGTGCATCAGAAGGTATTATGCCTCAAACAGAAACAGTTCTAAGACAAGCTCTAAGAGAAAGAGTTAAACCAATTCTTTTTATTAATAAAGTTGACAGATTAATTAAAGAATTAAAGTTAACTCCTGAAGCAATGCAAGAAAGATTTGTTAAAATAATCGCTAGTGTTAATCAACTTATTATGGATATTGCAGAAGAAGGTTATGGTGAGAAATGGCAAGTTAATGTTATGGATGGATCTGTATGTTTTGGTTCTGCATTCCACAATTGGGCTTTAAGTGTTGGTTATATGAAAAAGAAGAACATTACTTTCAAAGAAATAATTGATGCTTATGAAAATGATACTTGGAAAGATCTTGGTAAAAAAGCACCATTACATGAAGTTGTTCTGGATGCAGTAGTTAGACATTTACCAAATCCTTTAGTTGCATCTAAATATAGAATACCAAAACTATGGCATGGTGATAT
>CAYLIL010000016.1:0-10568 GCA_964384045.1 uncultured Methanosarcinales archaeon | reverse complement strand
ACCTTAAGTGCATAAATCAAAAGAGAAATAAAATGCAACACATAATGAAATGTCCAAAATGTAGTAAATACACAATGGAAGATAAATGTTCTGAATGCAATATTGCAACAATCAATCCAAAACCAGCTAAATTCTCAAATGAAGACAAGTATGGCTCATATCGGAGAAAGGCTAAAAAGCTTAAAGAGTAATTATTTCTAATTAATTTCTAAAACCCTCAATTCCAACAAAACCTTCTAAAAACACTTCATATCAAATATGGAAACAAGCTCCATATATGAAGTAGAACTCTATATTTGAAAGTATATAATCAAACATGATAAAGTTTATATATAACCTAGTCTAAGATAGATATTAAGAAATAAAATATTTTCATGAGGAAAAGGCCACAATGAACTTCAAAGAATCAGTAACAGGATTAATTGATCACAAACTAACAGCAGTTTTAGGTGTTTTCATAAGAAATCCAAATAAAGAGTATTGCCTTAATGAAGTTACTAATGAAAGCAAAGTTCCTGTAGCTACAACCCATAGAATGCTTAGAAAGCTATTAAAACTTAATTTAATTAAGTTTAATAAGATTAAAACTTTAAGGTTATATTCTTTAAATGATACTGATGCAATATCCTACTTAAGTACATTATTTGAAGATTCTGATGCCCACATTAATGAATTTATTGAAGCAGTAAGAAATGACCCAAATATAGATAATATTACTCAGTATGGTAAAGAAACAAAAGACAGAGTCAATTTACTTGTAATAGGAAGAAACGTTAATTCAGAGCCTATAAAGGCTAATATATACAATATTAAAGAGAAATATGGTATCACATTAAACACTTTAATTCTAGAACCAGAACAATA
This sequence comes from uncultured Methanosarcinales archaeon, assembly GCA_964384045.1. Lineage (GTDB taxonomy): Archaea > Nanobdellota > Nanobdellia > Woesearchaeales > CAYZNE01 > CAYZNE01. The sequence goes on along the minus strand of CAYLIL010000016.1, from coordinate 9,704 downwards.
TGAGCAAATGTCAGATATGGGATTATATTCCGGTAGAAAGAAGACACTTTACATGAAATAGCTACTTCTATTATATACTGCAGTATAGAAAGGTTTAAATATAAGTTATGGCAATTATTCTAGTTATAGTTAAAAAGGCGTTAATCAAAATAAAAGTCTAAAAACCCACAAAAACTCATTTAATAGCAACTTCAGGGGTTGTGTGTGAAGTTTCTTGTTTTGATTTACACTCATCATTTAAAAGCCTTTTGATACTAAAAACTATATGTTCAAACATATAAACTAAATACAAATAAACCAAGGGGGAAATAAGAAAATGGATTTTATCGTTGAAAGTGCAATAAAACAACAAGAAAATATGTTAGGCGCAGACATGCAAGTAGGCCATGCTAACATAAAAATTTTAGGAGCAGGTGGAGCAGGTAACAATATGGTTAACTGGCTTTACAAGAAAGGAGTTAGTGGAGCAGAAATTATCGCATGTAATACAGATTTACAACATCTTAATATTATAGAAGCAGATAAAAAATTCTTAATAGGTAAAGATATTACAAGAGGATTAGGTTGTGGGGGATTCCCAGAAAAAGGAGCAGAAGCAGCAAGAGAATCAATGCAAGAAATTAAAGAAACATTAAAAGGAGCTGATATGTGTTTTGTATGTGCAGGAATGGGAGGAGGAACAGGAACTGGTTCATCACCAATTGTAGCACAAACAGCAAAAGAAGCAGGAGCAATCGTTATTGGAACAGTTACAATGCCTTTCAAAATTGAAAGAGCAAGAGTAGACAAAGCAGAGTTTGGTTTACAAAAACTAAGACAAGTTGCTGATACTGTAATTGTAATTGATAATAATAGGTTAGTTCAAATTGCAGGTAACTTACCAGTTCAACAAGCATTCGCTGTTGCAAATGAATTAATTGCGACTATGATTAAAGGAATTGTTGAAACAATTGCTGTACCATCTCTAGTAAACTTAGATTATGCAGATGTAAAAGCTATTATGACTGATGGTGGAGTTGCAGCTATTGGAGTTGGAGCATCAGATACTAATAATAGAGTAGAAGAAGCTGTAAAAGGAGCTTTAAGCAACCCATTATTAGACATAAGCTATGAAGGAGCAACTGGAGCAATCATCCATGTAGCTGGTGGACCAGATATGACTCTTGATGACATCAATAAGATCGGAGAATTAGTAACTGAATCAATGGATGCAGATGCAAATGTTATCTGGGGAGCAAGAGTTGATGATGATATGAAAGGCAAAATTACTGTTATGACTATCATCACTGGCGTTAACAGCCCTTGGATTCTTGGAAAACAAAATTCAAAAGAATCTGCTGTTGCAAGACAAAGATTATCTAATGAATTAGGAATTGAGATTGTTCGATAAATCTTAATTTTTTATTTATTTTTATTTTTTTATATTCTATAAACAAAAGTTTATACCCCCATCATTAATAGATTATATAAATTAGTGCAAGCAAAGAACTTACTATTTTAATAGAAGATTGCATAAAGCAGTATGATCGACCCCTTTTCTTTTTTGTTTCTTAGAAAAACAATCATCTCTTATTCTGCATAAAGAAAAAACCTTCTACTTCATGCAATGATGAAGCATCTTCTGCATTCCGATCATGCCTTATTGTTTTGACTCTTGGAAATCTTAATGCAAAGCCACTTTCATATGTTGGACTTTTTTGTATTTCCTCATATTCAATTTCAAGAACAATTTTAGGATTTATCCTTACTAACTTACCTTTTTCTTCAATAATATAAGGTTTTAATAGTTCAGTTAGTTGAGAAAAAGTTGCACTTCCAACTTCATCTTTTAATTCTTTTATGCCAGTTCCAACTTTACCCATTTCTAAGAATTCTCCTGAAGCAGGATCATAACAAGCAAGAACAAAGGAAGTTAACCAACCAGATCTTTTACCATTACCCCACTCTGCACCGACAATTACTAAATCAAGAGTTTCCATCACGGGTTTTAGTTTAACCATGTGGCCAACTCTAGCACCAGGTTTGTATGATGCATCAAGATTTTTGAACATTAAACCCTCATTGCCTGAATCAAGAGCTTCTTTGAATAATTGTTCTGCTAATTTTATTGAATCTATCTTTAGGGATCTTGCAAGAACAAGTTCACCTTTCTTTTCTTCAATAACTGATTCAATAACTTTTCTTCTTGATTCAAAAGGTTCAATAAAAATTTCTTTGTTATCAAGAACAAGTATATCAAAAACATTTACTTCAACAGGAAACTGTTTAGCAATCGATTCAATATCATACTTTCTTCTTATTCTTTGAGAAATTGATTGAAAAGGAAGATACTTACCTGTTTTTATATCAAAACCAACAACTTCAGAATCTAAAATAAAATTATCCCCTGAAACATGCGCTTCAACATATCTAACTACATCTGGGAATTGTTTTGTAACATTATCTAATCTTCTTGTAAATAAAGTTATTTTTCCATCATTTTTATGAATTTGAACTCTAAAACCATCATATTTATACTCTGCTTGACAAGGTTTACCAACAACCTTGAAACCTTCTTCAAAATCTTTAACCTTTGGACCAAGCATAACTTTAACAGGAGTTCCAATCTTAATTTTAACTTGCTTTAATCCTTCAAGACCTTTTTCTTTTGCAATAATTACAACTTCTACAAAATTATTAATTTTGTCTAAAGCTGATTGAACAGTATTAACATAATTATTGTATTCTTCACGATTATCAGGAGTAATTGATTTTTCTTCAATATTATAATGAGGATCAATATCTAAAAAAGCCCAAACAATTGCATCTCTTAATGATGAATCTGCAACACCAATTCTTAAATCTTCAAGAATACTTCTTGTAATATATCTTGCACTTAGAGGATCAGCGCTACTTAATAATTCTGATAATAACTTTATTTTTGTATCAACACTTTTTAACCCTTCTATTTCTGAAACTTTTCTGAGATTTGCAAAAACTTTTTTTACAGTTAACTCTGTGTTAAATAAAGTACTCTGTTGTCTAAAATTAACAAGATGAGCGGCAACCAATCCTAGATCCCCTAACTTTTTCCATTCGTCTTCAACTTTATCAGCCTTAATACCCATACATGAAGATAGTGTTTTAATTACCAATTTATCTGAGATACCTAGATGCCTATTGTCCCAACTTGGAAAAATATTTCCTTTAATTAAAAGAAGAAACATTTCTAATTCATTATTATCTTTATATTTTAAATTCTTAAGGAATTCAGAGATTAAATAAGTCTTTTCAAGTCTCTTAGATGTAGCTTCAAGCTTAGAGTATAGCTCTGCAAGTTCAGCATATTTCATAATGAAAAAGATAGCTTCTTGCTTTATATATGTTTTGGTGGAATAAATTAGGGTGTGCCCAAAAATCTTTTTCTTTCCATAATACCGCGGAGAACTATTATCTGCTTCGCAGTATAAACTTAGCCAATAAGCTGCTTAAATTTTCTACTACGTGTAAAATACAGCTTATTGTTGGGAACTTCAAGGCAGTATTATTGAGACTTAGAACAAACCCATTAAATTAAGAAACTTTAAAAATAAGAGAAGGAGAAATGATTGTATGTTATATATAATAGTAGGTATTTTAATAGCAATATTAATTATTGGTATAGTCCTAAGCATATTAAAAAGAACAATAAAATTTGCACTAAGTGTTATTGTTGTAATTATAATTATTAGCGCAGTAACAATGTTTATTGTAGTTAGTGATATTAATTCTATGAAAAAATCAAGTGAAGAAGGAATGAGTTATCTTATTGTATCTGATGATGAAGCGATAATTGCTTTTGATGTTCAAAATGAAGAATTAATTCAATTGGATAATGCTGAAACAAACAAACTAAAAATGCTTATTGATAATGGGGAAGAACCAGATAAATTAATAATGATTATTAATAGTGATGGTGACAGAGACTTAGCAAAGATTAGTGAAAAGTTAGAAGAATTAAATAACCCTTCAATTTTAATATCAAAAATAAAAACAGGCGAGGTTTCATTCTATCCAGAAAAAATATCTTTTAGAATGATAAAATACATACCTCAAAAAATAATAAATATATCTTCAAAGATAAATAGGTGAGAAAATGTTTTTCAAAAAGAAAAAAGAGGAAGATGATTTTGATCAAGATCTTGGTCCACCATTAGACACTGGAAGTCCATTGGATACAGGAAGCGATATTTTTAAAGATGAAAAAGATTCATCAACATTTGGTAATTTTGGATCTAGTAATATTGGAACCACACCAAACTCAATGAATGATTTGCATCAACAAGGATTTACACAACAAACAAACCAGCCACCACAAACAACACAAAATATAGATTCAAAAGAATATCAAATCTTAAATTCTAAATTAGATTCAATAAAATCAGAATTAGATGCATTAATGCAACACATACTAAAGATTGAGAGAGAATTAGGTAAACCAATAAATCCTGACGATCATAAAAGACCGATGTGGTAAAGTGAAGGATAAAAAACATATTTGGTTACTTGTTATTCCTGCACTCTTCTTTATTATTGATAGAATCTTAAAAAACATTGTTAAAAATGGTTTTAGTGGAGAAAATTTCTTATTTAAAATTAATTATATAGCAAACACAGGAGTAAGTTGGGGAATGCTTAAAGGAAATTCTGCACTTTTACTTTGGATTTCAATAATAATTCTTGGAGGCATAATTTATTTCTATGATAAGTTAAGTGCTGCAAAACTCGGAACAAACCTAATTATAGTTGGTGCAATTAGTAATATATTAGATAGAATTCTATTTAGCCACATTATTGATTACATAGACTTTGGCTGGTTTCCAGTGTTCAATATTGCAGATGCCTGTATAACTCTAGGTGGAATCTACATCATTCTTTGGTTTTTGTTTTTTGATAAGAAAAAGTAATTAGATCAATTCTCCTAAATTATCCTCAAAATCATTACTAGAAGCACTTTCAATACCCAAAGGTAATTTAACAAGATTATAAAATTCTTCAGGAGTAAAAAAAGTACCTTGAGGCACATTTATATTATCAAAAATTGGAACACTAAGCTCGGAAGAAGATTCAGCAGAATATACTTTTCTCGCAGCAATTATAGCATTAACCTTATCATCAGCCAAAAATCCAAAATATCCCAATGTGTAAGTTTCATTTGCCATATAATTCTCCTTAAGTAAATAAATAGTTTTCTCTCATAATCCAAAAAGATTCAGGACCACCATCAGATTGAGGGCAATCCTTAAGCAACTCTTGGTAAATATCAGCAAAAAAGTTCTCTGCTTCAGCAATATCCACTCCAGAATTAGGAGGATTATCATTATTATTTTTTATAATAGAAGCCACTAAATAATTCTTATCAGGATTATAAAAAAAGTTGTCTAAACCCAATCTTTTTGATTCTTCATTAATAAAATCTTCAAAGTTTTTTTCAACCATGAAGTTTAAGAATTATTAGATATTTAAATACTTTTCTTTAGATTACCCACATAACATTTATAAATGAAACTGGATTCTACGTATAATAGTGAGATTTAACTGAGTCTTGTGCTTGATTGCAAGGAGCTCGGAGGTAAACAGAAATGGAATTTAAATTGAATATTGGTTGTCCAAAAACCAAAAAATGCGTTAAAAAAAACTTAAAAGACAATGATTGCAAACCTTTAATAGGTAAAAAAATCAATGAAGTTCTAAAAGGTGAAGCAATTGACTTCCCAGGTTACGAATTTAAGATAACAGGTGGTTCTGATTCTGCAGGATTTCCTATGAGATCTGATGTAGATACAATACAAAGAAAAAAAATACTTATTGCTTCTGGTGTTGGTATAAAGAAGAAAAAGAGAAACGGAATCAGATTAAGAAAAACAGTTGCAGGTAACACTATTCATGAAAAAACTGCACAGATTAATATGAAAATTTTAAAGTATGGTCCGGAACCTTTAGAAAAAGTAGAGGAACCTAAAGCAGAAACACCTGCTGAGGAGAAAAAATAATTATGTTTAAGGAGATGTGGAGTTTTAGCGACTCTGAATCCATATAGGTGAAAAAAATGGGATATTTAAAATATTTAAAACAACTCTGGAAAAAACCAGATGTGAATGCTAAAGAAATAAAAAAGCAAAGATTAGTTGCTTATAGAAGAGAACCAGTAACATTAAGAATATTAAAACCAACTAGACCAGATAGAGCAAGAGCTCTTGGTTACAAAGCAAAACAAGGTTTTATTATTGTTAGACAAAAAGTTGGAAGGGGAGGGCATAGTAGACCTCATGATCAAAGAGGAAGACGACCTAAACATAATAGGAGAAATCTTGTTCTTGGAAAATCATACCAACAAATCTGTGAAGAAAGAGCTAATAGAAAATTTACAAATTGTGAAGTTCTAAATAGTTATTATGTTGATAAAGATGGACAATCAATCTGGTATGAAGTAATACTTATTGATAGAAAACATCCACAAATTCTTGCAAATGATACACTAAAAAACCTAGTTAAGAAGAAAGGAAGAACTTACAGGGGATTAACAAGTGCAGGAAGAAAAGCTAGAAACTTAGATCAAAAAGGTAAAGGAACTGAAAAACTTAGACCTAGTAAATCTGCAGTTTATAGAAAGAAGCACAGAAATGATGCTGCTCAATTTAGAAAGCGTTATAATAAGAAACAGAAATAACTGTTTTTTATTATGCCAATATTTTCAATATTGAGAACAATAAGAAGAATAAGTAACTTTTTATTTTTATTCCAACTTTTTTGGTGCCAATAACATTTGTTATTGAGCATTTTTTATATTATTTCTTTAATTATAATAACATTTAAAAACAATCTTTCTTATATACCTATAAAGAGGTTGAGATATGGAAAATATTCTATTTGATATAGGTTTAATTATTATCATAGCAGCAATAGGAGGATTTATTGCAAATAGAACAAAACAACCTTTAGTTTTAGCATATATTATTACAGGAATAATTCTTGGGCCAGTTTTTGGATTAGTAAAAGATTTAGAAATAATTCACATGTTTTCAGAAATAGGGATAGCATTTCTTTTATTTATTGTAGGAATGGATTTAAATCTAAAGAAATTAAAGAATATAGGTCCAGTAGCAACGGCAGGAGCAATTGCACAAATGGCAATCTTTTTTGTTTTAGGTTTTGCAACAGGAAATTTCTTTGGACTAGGAACAATAAGTTCTGTTTATATTGGTTTGATAATAATGTTTAGTAGTACAATGGTTGTGCTAAAAATATTATCAGATAAAAAACAACTTGATACATTACACTCAAGAATAATTATTGGAACATTAATTACACAAGATATAATTGCAATAATAGCATTATCTTTACTTAACCAAACAGGAAATCTTAATATTATGAGTTTAATTATAACATTAATTATTGGCACTGCACTTGTAGGAATAGCATTTATATGCACAAAATATATATTCCCAAAAATATTCAAATCAGCTGCAAAATCACAAGAAGTCTTATTTATGATAAGCCTTGCAGTATGCTTTGCTTTTGCATTTCTCTTCTATCTAGGAGGATTTTCTATTGCAGTTGGAGCATTTGTTGCTGGTGTTGCAATCGGTAACTTACCTTATAATCATGAAATTGCAAACAAAATAAAACCACTTAGAGATTTCTTTGCAGTTCTATTTTTCACATCATTAGGATTAGAATTAGTATTAAGTGGTATTGGAAAAATAATCTGGCCAATAATTATATTAGCTGGTATAGTTATAATCATAAAACCCATTGTTACAATTTTAACTATTTCAATATTTGGTTTTAAGAAAAGAGTTTCATTTCTAACTGGTTTAAGTCTTGCCCAAATCTCAGAATTTGGATTAATACTCGCTGCACAAGGATTATTATTAGGCCATATTTCAAGAGAAATTTATACAATTGCAATAGTTATTGCATTAGTTTCTATAACTACTACATCATATTTCATAAAATATGAATTAAAAGTATATCATATTGTAGCAAATAAATTAAGATTCTTAGATAAAATTGGTAAGAAATCTAAAGCACTAGAATTATTTAATGATAAGAAAAAACACAAGGTAGTACTTTGTGGGTATAATAGAATTGGTTATAGCATCTTTCACACATTACAAAAAATAGGTAAAGGTTTTGTTGTTGTAGAGTATAACCCAGATATTATAAAATCTTTAATTAGTAGAAAAATACCATGCATATATGGTGATTTAAATGACCCGGATGTTCTTGAAAGTATAAACTTTACAGAAGTTGAATTAGTTATCTCGACAATTCCAGATGTAACAGCAAATCTTGTTGTTTTATCAGAAGTTAAAAAAAGAAAGAAAAGAGTTAATATAATCTTAACTGCATACAGCATATCTGATGCATTAGAATTATATAAAGCTGGAGCAGATTATGTTATAGTCCCACACCTTCTAGGAGGAGAACATGTTTCATTAATGCTTGAAAATATTAGTGGCAATCTTGAAGAATTAATTAAAACAAAATTAAGACACATCAATGAATTACATTTAAGAAGGAATTTGATGTAAAAAGATTAAATTCTAAAAATCATTGTTGTAACACAAATTATATAAATTGCTTAAAATTCTCCTAGTTGTATGTCCGGAATAATTAAGTATGAAAATATTTCTTCTATAATCAATAGAGATAATGCCGATTGCAAAACACCCCAAGAATCATTACATTCAATAACAACAAACACCTTCGCTCCATTCTCAGTTCCAACTGTTTATTTTGTAGAAGACGAAGGTAATTCTATAAAAGAGTATACTAACAGAGAAATATTACATATGATAATGGATCTAGAAACTAAGTATTTCCAAGATTTACTTGGTATAAAAGATTTTCCTAACAAAGTAAACTCTTATTTTAATAATATTAATGCAGATTTTGATTCTAAAGGTGTGGAACTTGCAAAAGAAATGGTTTTAGAATTTCCAGAAATATTTTTTCCTTTACTAAAACAAGAAAGATTAAGATACTATCATAATCAAATGAATGAGTGGGGAATAAATAAGATTCCTTCAATAAAAGATTATTCTGGAAGAACAAAACATGCACAACTTCATGCAATAGAATACACCTTAACAACTGCTTGGTTTTCTGACTTGGATAAGATTGCATCAATGAATTTAAATCCTTCCTTAGTTGTAATTTCGCCCTCAAATTTAAAATATAGTGATGACTTAAATATAGGAGATGCAAAAGAACTTATTTATAGAGATAGAATCCTTAAATATGCGAAAGAAAATGATTCTATTTTGTTATTACACTTTCCTATAAAAAATGAAGATACTCCTGATTTTTTATTTGGCAAAACCCCTAAATCTTTTGAAGAATTAAATTACGCATTATTATCTGAAGAAGAAAGATATCCTAAAATAAAATCTACTTTAGAATTTTGGCGAGTTAATATGAGCTCTTCAGCTAATGATAGAAAAGCCATAGGATTATTTGAAAATCAATTAATCCAATATAAAGTAGCTAGGGGCTGGCTTAGACGGCAAGAGGGAATTTCTCAAATATTAGTTTCAGCAATGGATAACTCCGCAAGAACTATGATGAAAGATAGAGAAGAAATAAAAAAGTATTTATCTGAAGAAAAGGACAATATAGCACACTGGATTTATGAAGACTTACGAAAGAATAATAAGTTAAATAAAAGGGATATCCTCTCA
>CAYLIL010000015.1:3474-10908 GCA_964384045.1 uncultured Methanosarcinales archaeon | reverse complement strand
AAAATGATCAAAACCTTTATCTTCTCTATAAGAGATTGCCCTATTTGTAAATAAGGAAGCAAAACATTTCTTGCAAGAATCAATTAATTCTTCAGGACCTTTAATGTTAAGATAAGTATCCTGTTGACCTGCAAAACTTGCATCTGGTAAGTCTTCTGCAGTTGCTGAGGATCTTACTGCAACATCTGTGTCTTCACCATATTGTTTAGAAAGATGATGATAAGCTTCAATAATAACCTTCTTTAATTCATCAGGAATTTCAGTTGTTCTAATTAATCTTCTAACTTTGTCCCCACGATCTTGTAAGTTATGTAAATCTTTTGTGTTTAAATCAGAAAGAATTTGTTTAATCTTATCCTTGATTTGCATTTTCTCAAGAATATATCTGTAGGCGTATGCTGTGATTGCAAAACCATTAGGAATATTAACACCTTTAGGATTGAGATTTTTATACATTTCTCCTAGAGAAGCATTTTTTCCACCAACTAATGGAACATCTTCAATACATAATTGATCAAACCATAGAATGAATTCTGTATTTTTATCCAAAACTAACACCTTCTTTTTATAATAATTAATTAATAATTATGATAATCCTTCATATATAATTTAGGTTTATAAAGGTTGTTGTTAGGTATTAATTGCATATTATCTATTAAAATACACTTAAATTACCTTAAAATTATGAAAATACTTATATATATAGCACTTCATTACTAAAATAAATTATAATATTAATAAAATTTTAATGGGGCTAAAATGAAAATAAATATATTAAAAATATTAATTATAGTTGCAGTGATAACTAGTTTAATTTTAACAAGCATAGTATCAGCTAACCGAGGTAATCCTGGTAACACTCTGGTATGTATAACAGATCATGATTGTCTACATAAATTTGAATGTAGAGAACCTGAAACACCAGGCTCAACAACACCAAGCCCATTTTATACTATAGAATCAAAAGGATCTTGCACAGAAGATTACCTATGTGAATACAAAGATGAAATAGATAAGGATAATGATGGATATCCACCTATTTGTATGGAATGTAATGATAATGATAACTCAATTTATCCTGGAGCTATAGAAGTATGCAATGGTAAAGATGATGATTGTAATGGACAAGTAGATGAAGGATTTAGTGAAGATGAAGACAATGATGGAGAATTAGATTGTGTAGATACAATCAATGGCGATGCAAGTGAGATTACAATTAGAGGTTTAAATGAAGTAACCAGAGTTTTTATTGGTGGAGTAGAATTAAATACAGCAATAGGTAGACATGAAGTACAAATCTTTAATGGAGACAGATTGCTTGTTGAATTTACTCATGATTTTGATGAATTAGATTTAGATTTAACTAATTTAATAATAACAGTTGAAAAAAGATTTATTTCAATTGAAGGATTAGAATTAAACAGAGGAACAACTAAAACTGCGATTATAGAAGCAAGTGAAGTAAAAAACAGTGTTTGTATCAAAGATATTAATGGAGCAATTACAATTAGCCCAAAATGCACAGACAATGATGAATACGCTCTGAATTGTCCAGGTACTAATGGTAATTATGAATGTGAAATAATTGAAGAGATTAGTGGAAATGGTCCAGGAAGTACAATAATAAAATATTTTGCTGTTTCAGGATTAAAACATTCTACTATTTATCAACAAAGCTATTGTGGAGATAACAGCAAAGATTCAACAGAAGATTGTGATGGAACCGATCTAAATGAAGAAACATGCTCTTCAAAAGGATTCGATACAGGTTCAATAAGTTGTGATGCAAGTTGTAATGTAGACACTTCTTTATGTTCTAATGTTGCTACAGGAACTGGTGGAACTAATACTAATACTGTATCAGAATGTGTACCTGACTGGGAATGCACAGAATGGAGCACATTTTGTAGTCCATTAAAAAGATTAGTTAGAGGATGCACAGACATTAATAACTGTAATATAAATGATGATAAACCAGCAACACAACAAAGCTGTATTTATACACCGGCAACTAATGGAGAAGGATTAAACACTGAAGAGCTCACAGAAGGAACAGAAACAAACCAATTGAATGAAGGAACAACAGATGCAGAAGGAACAGATAATGCAGATAACTTAATCACAGGTGCAGTTACAGGAGATGGAGAAACAACCAAAAGTAATTGGCCAGTAATATTAGGAGTAACATTAGGAGTAATTCTAATTGGTTTAGTTATAACATACTTTTCTATTAAGAAGAAGAAAAGTTTGAAGAAGTAATTCTGAGTATTTTTTTATTATTTTTTTATTTTTTATTAATAAATTTTAATTAACTTTTCTTGCAAAAACTAAAAACCCAGTATGATTATGAGTTAAACCTTTAGGTTTACATTTTCTATTGTGCAGATCCCATTCTCTATGCAAGATTTCTTTGCAAGTAAAAACTGAAAAATCATCAGACTCATCTAAATTATTAACAACTTCTTTTGCTTGATTAATTTGGGTAACATAAAATATGGCATAGCCACCAAGCTTTAGAAATTCTCTAACAGTATCTATTGCTTTAGTAGGATGTAAAACATCAATTGTGAAAACATCACACTTAATGTCTTTTACAATATCTTTAATTTCATTTATGTTTGTAATATCAGCTTTGTAAAAGTTAATATTTTCTATGTTTAGAAATTTCTTATTTTTTTCACAAGCTTCTAAGTGCTCATCTTTTATTTCAAAAGAATAAACATGTTTAGAATGTTTTGCAAGAAATAATGCTAAACCACCTGAGCCAGAGCCAGAATCAAAAATAATACTTTCATTTGTTATTCCTGTCTCAGCTAGAATAACAGCTGCATCCTTCAAGTTAATTATTTGTGCAGCCCTTGTTAAATTATCAAAATTATCAGTGAAGCTTGCATCAAAAATATAAGCATCTTTATCTTTCTTAGTTTTAATTTTACCTTGTTTATTTAATTCTTCTTGAGAAATAATATCATGAGATAAATGCAAATCTTGGCTTAATCTAACTTCTTTTAGAAACATATCATCATGTTTACCATAAGACTTTCTGCCAGAAGCATAACTCTTTGCAGATTGCACATTTCTTTGATGCAGAATTTTATTTGCCATATTAAATCTCTTTCCGAACATAAGCGCCTTTATCCATAATATGTTGCAAAGGAACATCTCTGTTTTCCATAAACTTTGCAATACCTAAGTTCTCCTCATACTTATTAAAAATAAATACTCTGCCCCTATTTTTTTCAAGAGTGTTATTAGCTATACCTTTTCTGAAAATATCTTTACCACATAAGAACATCCATTCGCTCTTTGGACCAATAAATACTTTTCTATCTGAATGATGTGATAAAAAATCAACAAGTTCGGGAGTAGGAATAAAATCTCTTTTTGTTTCGCCTAATGGAGTTCCTATTGAGAAGAAATCAGTAGACATTTCTTTCATAAAATTATGTAATTCAGATGAAGCTGCAAATAGAAATCTTGATTTTTTTATTAATACACCTAATTCCCCAAGTATTTCAGGAGCAATCTTAAGTCTATTTAAAAAACTCTTTAACTCTAATAAATCTTTATTTCTTGGTTCCATAAATTAGTGTAGAAGGAGCTTATTTAAAAAAGTTTTTAGAAATTTCTAAACTATTAGTCTTTCGCTCAACCAATATAATTTTTGATAGTTCTGCAGTCCCGTAGGGAGCATCCCTCTGCAACGAACTCTATTGTTTGTTACAATGAGCTCACCTTAAGGCAATAATTTAGAAATAAGGTTTTATTCAACAATTGTTGTTGGAGATATCTTTTGTAATTCTTTGTTTATTTTCTGCATAATTAGCTTGAGACTTATATCTGATACAGTATTATCAATTTCTTGAATCTTTTCTTTAAGTACAAGAAATTTTGTATTCCATAATTCATAAGAATCTTCTTGTTCTTTAAAATTAAGATAAAGAACATTCCCTCTTAAAGAATCAATTATTTCTTTATAATTATTATTTAGCTTTATTATTTGTTCTTCAAACCCATATAAAGTTGAAATCACACCACTTACTTCTTCTTGCTCTAATTTATCAGCAATAGTTTTTATTTGATTAAAATCACCTATATGAAGCATAGAATTTGAATGAACAAGTTTTTGTAAATCCTCTTTCCCATCAAAAATAATATCAGATAAAACTTCTAATATAAAAGAAAGTTTTACTCTTATTATAGAAGATAATTCTAGTAAATCCTTTTTAGATTTATCTCTATCTTTCATTAAAGATAATAATCCTTCAATATTTTTATTATCTTTTAACTTTTGTAGTCTAACTTCAGCACGATCTTTCATCATTGAAATTTGTGTAAGCTCATCAAGAATAGGGATTCTTTCTTTTTTAAATTCTTGAAGCTTGTCTTCAAGTGAATAAAATTCATTAAGAAGATTCTTTATAGTTGATATAGCCCTCATTTTCTCATTTAACAAGAATTTACTAAACTCAGCCATAACTTCTGATATTGCTTTAATTTTCAATCTTACTCTATTAATAAGGGTAGGCATAACTTCTTCTAAATGGTTAAGCGGAACATCAACATCATTCTCAAAAGTTTCAAGATTATGTATTGTGTTTTCAATAAAGATTGCAAGTTTTAATATTGATTTAGGTATTTTATTTTTGTCCAAAAACTGATTGATTATTAAATTAGATTTAATTGTAGATTTCTTAAAATAATCTCTATCTTGAACAACCCTTTTTTCAAAATCTCTTGATAGCAAAAATTCAGAATATTGACTTAATTTATTTGTTTCATAATCAAACTTTGCCCTTATAGAAAGAAACCTACTATTCATAAGAGAATTACCAAAATTTGTTTCTACAAAAGATTCAACTTCACCTAAATCAATGAAATTAGCTTCAATTTCTTTTTTCTTAAAAAGTCCCATATCCCCAAATTAGGTTAATGCTGCTAAGTATAAAAACTTTGCGATTAACTTTTAAATCAAATAAGCCACTGCCTAAAGGTGAGCTTATTTAAATAACAACAAAGAGCTCGTTGTCGGGGATGGGCCCTACGGGCAGACAGAGCTATAGATAAATAAATTGATTAAGCGAAAGGCAGATAGCGAATCAGATTAACTTTTTAAAGCCAGATTGATTAAGAACTAATATGCCTAGGAAATTATCAAAGAAAAAGCAAAGTAGATTTAAGAAAAACAAGTTCAAATTCAAAGAAATAGCTACACAAAGAATATCTCACTTAATAAATGAAGCAGAAAGTAATTATTCTAAACATCCAGAAAGAAGCCATAGATATGCAGAATTAGCAAATAATCTTAAACTTAAATATAATGTTAAACTAACACCAGAAGTAAAAAGAAGACTATGCAAGAAATGCAATAAATTTATGGTTCCAGGCAAAAATTGCAGAATAAGAATACATAATTCTAGACTAATTTACACTTGCACTGAATGTAGCGCAGTTAGAAGATTTGGGTTGAAGTAGTAGTTATTTCTTAATAACAAAGAACAACTCATTGTGTATAGAAAACTCTTCATAAGTGTAGCTTAATCTATCAAGAAGTTTGTAAAACCAAGCTCTTTTACTCTTTAGTATTTGTTTATTACCGCCAATCGACTTCGTTGGGAAAGAAACAATAAAATACTTTGTGTTTATTTCTTTTAAAATTCTGTCAGAAGAATTCTTTGATGCTGATTCTAATGAATCAAGAGTTTTGAATAAAAAACAAATATCTGCTTTTACCTTCTTAGGAATACTAATATCACTAGTTAAATCACAATAAAATGATTCTCCTTTAATACCTGCATTCTGAAAGAACTTATTAAATAGGATAATATCTTTAGAGCTTAAATCACAACAAATATAATCTGGTGAACATTGAAAACTTTCTTTAAGAAAGAAATATGAAAAAGGGTTATATCCACAAGCTAAATCTAATATAAGTTGAGGTTTAATATTTGTTATTTGAGCAATCTTATCATATATTTCTTCATGATACCTTAACCTTTCTTTAGAAGATCTATGAGTTTTTAATAATTCAAAAGCAACCTTTTCCATATTTTCAGAAGTTATAGAGCTAATTAATTGTTCAGCATTTTCAAAACCTCTAATATAGAATACTCCAAATAATTCTCTTAATCTTGATCTTACCCCTTTTACTATTATTTTTAATTCTTTTGCTTTAGAAGATTTTTCCTCATTTTTAAGGAATTTCTCTTTTAATTTAGTATAAGTGCTCTTATTCTCTAGAATAAACAATGCAAGACTTTTCTCAATAAAATCTTTATTAAGATATTCTAATTCTTTTTTCTCAATTATCTTCAATACTATTAATTCTCTTAAACTTTTGTCAACTTTATCCATATTATTACTAATTTTTATTAATATTTAAATAATATCTGATTTTAACCAAGAATCACTAAATTTAAAAATAATGAAATTCTATTTTTGGGCATGGAAGAAAAAATTAAATATAAATGCTTAAAATGCAAGTTCTCATTCAGATTAGCTTCTCACGTAACAAAAAGATGTCCTAATTGCGGGTCTGATACAATAGAAGAAGTAAAAGCGGATAGCAATGAAGCACAAAGGATAATAGAAAATTCTGAACGTTGGTAAAGCAATTTAAACACTAAATTTAAAAAGAAACTAGTTCTACAGTTTATTTGATATTGCCACGGTCGCATAGTCTGGTATTGCGCGGGGTTGCTAATCCCGTTCCCTTGGGAAGCATGAGTTCAAATCTCATCCGTGGCGTTTATTATTCTTTATTTCAACAATCTAACAATCTCTTTCTCAAGTGTAGAAATATACAAATTTATTTGAAACTCAATATCTTTCCATACCTCTCTGGAAATATCAATACCAAGATATTTATTTTTATTACGGATAGTTCTTATTCTCTCAAAAAAATTCCAATCAAATTCCAATTCCTTAAAATTCAATATTACAAATGCAAATAATCCCTGATGATTACTTATTTTTTGTTTCTTAAACCTCATTAATAAAGAACAAAGCTCTCTTAGAACATCATAATGAATATTTAATATTATTCTCCAATTTGCATTTTTCAGACTTCTTAATTGTTGACCAAATTTAAAATCTTCAAGAGCCATCTTAAGAATTTTATTAATTTCAGATTTATCTAAATTAGCCTCTTCATAATAACCTTGAGAAACTAAGTCGTCATAAACCTGCTCTGGAGTTTTTTCTTTAACCATTAATTATCACTTTGAAGGGTTCAAGATCCCCTTTTATATTAAATCCTTTTATTATATTAGGAATTAAGTTTGAGTCTAATTCTTTTTTTATGTCAGTTAAATTATTATAGTTAAATAATTGTATTTGTTTTTTTAACTTTAATTCAATCTTACCTTTTTCTAATTTATCACAATTACCAAAAATAAACAAATCAATATCACTTGAATTATTCCAATCACCTCT
>CAYLIL010000015.1:0-3464 GCA_964384045.1 uncultured Methanosarcinales archaeon | reverse complement strand
TAATATTGCAGTTTTTATCTCTTTAATTGAGAGTATTTCATTATACAATCCGGATTTTTCAAGTAAGTTAAGCCCAAATAATCTCTTTTTTGAACGGAATGATTCTGTTTTCCTATTAGCAAGATAATAAGGCATCTTTCCCTTTGGTTTTATTCTTTTTATTAATTTTTCATTAAGTAGTTGCTTTAAAAAAAAGTTAACTCTTTCTCGACTTAATCCAGATTCAATAATAATATCTTTAAAGTGCCATCTTCTTACTGATTCTTTGAAAAATAAACTTTTAATTCTTTGCATAATAGTATGATTAATCATACTACTTTTAAAGTTTCCGCATTTTTTATAATTATTAACTAAATAAAACCTTAATAAGTCTTATGTAAGGATAACCGAAAAATTTCCAAATATACTAAAACAACAAATCTTATAAATTGTAATTCTAGAAGTATATAAGAGGTAATAATTATGAAGTTAATTTTTCATGGCGGAGCAAAAGAAGTAGGGAGAAGTTGCATTCAACTAATAACTGAGCATGGCGATGAATACTTATTTGATGCGGGAATCAAATTTAAACACCATGGTTATGAATATCCTAAGATTCTAGATAAATTAGACAGTCTTGATGGTTTATTTCTTAGTCACGCACACCTAGATCATTCTGGTGCATTGCCAATGTTTTATCATAAGAAATTATTGCCAACCATATTTACTACAAGTCAAACTGCAAGCATCATTAAAATTTTGTTAAAAGATTCTTATAAGATTGCAAGAATTAAACATCTTAACCCTGCATATGAAAGAAAAGATATTAAAAATTCTATTAATAAAGCAAAAATTGTAAACTTCGATAAAGAGTATGATTTTAGAAAAATAAAATTTAAATTTCTGAATGCAGGACACATACCTGGAAGTAGTTCAATTCTTATAGAAAGTGATGGAAAGAAAATATTATATTCTGGCGATATTAATAGTCGGCAAACAAATCTTATGATTCCATTAGATCATTCAGAATTAGCAAACAAAATTGATGTTCTTATTATTGAAAGCACATATGGATACAGACAACTTCCAGTTGCTAAAGGCCTAGGATTAGAAATTATTGAAGAAATCAAAAAAGTAATTAAAAGAGGAGGATCTGTAATTATTCCAACATTTGCATTAGGAAGATCACAAGAACTTTTAATTAACTTAGGTAAATTATTTGAAGATCCAGAATTTAAAAAAGTTCCATTATATTTTGATGGTATGAGTACAAAGATAACTAATTTATTATTGAAAAGTACTCCTAAGTATGTTAAAAATATTAAAGAATTAAGTAGGATGTTTTTCAAGAAAGCAAAAATAGTTAAGAGTCAAAAACAAAGAAATGAAGTTGCAAGCAATAATATGCCAAAAATAATCTTAACAACATCGGGAATGGTTCAAGGAGGGCCGGTTTTACATTACATAAAACATATGTGGCATAACCCAAAAAATGCAATTTTCTTAGTTGGTTATCAGTGTAAGCATACTAATGGTAGAATGTTACTAGAAGAAAAATCAGTTTACATTAAGGGTTGGAAAACAAAAGTAAAATGTGATGTTAAAAAGTTTTCTTTCTCTGGACATATATCTAGAGATGAAATATTTGCATACCTAACTCAAATGAAACCAAAAACATTAATTGTGCAACACGGTGATCCAGAATCCGTTGATGCTGTTTGTGAATGGGCCAAAAAAAACTTACCAGATACTAAAGTTTATGGTCCAAAAATTGGTGATGAAATAGAAGTATAGTTATTATTTCTTATCTACATTAAGAACATTGTTTTCTGAAAACATTAAATTACAACCTTCACAATAATAGCCCATGTTTTCATTACCTTTAATGTCAGAGTTGCAGATTATGCAACCTTCTTCAATATTAACTATTTTTTCAGGCATAGTAAATTTATCTTCATAATCTAAAAAGGTATTAGAATTATCTCTTTTTTCAGCATATTGCATATAGGAATTATTTAACATGATAGTATTAAATTTGAATTCACAGTTAATAAAGGTTATTAATATTCAAACGCAAAGTATTTAAATAAGCCCAAGTTTATTTGAATAAACAAATTGGAGTTGATATATAATGGCATTAATCGGATTTAATTTTACAAAAATAAATGTAGAAAAGAAAAAAGCAGCTAATGGAAAAGTAAACATTACTAATAATCTTAGTTTTACTAAAATTAAAGAAGCAAAAGTTAATTTTGTTGATAAGAAATCAGCAATTAATTTAGAGTTTGAATTTAAGTGTAAATACGAACCAGATTTAGGCTCAATAGAATTAAAAGGTTCTGCAATAGAATTATTAGAACCAGATAAAGCTAAAGAAGCATTAGATTTGTGGAAAAAAGAGAAAAAACTTCCACCGGTAATTGCACAAAAAGTATTAAACAGTTTATTAAGTAAATGCTATATTGAATCACTAATTTTAAGTAATTCAATGAATTTACCGCCACCAGTTCCTTTACCAAAGGTTAAAGTTAATGAAAAACCTAAAAAATAGTAAGGGCTGTTGTTTTTAAACGCTAAGAAGCTTTTTTGTTAATAAATTTCTTTTTTTATAAAAAACAAACAAATTTTATAAATAGTAATAGCTATTTCAATTAAAGGTTAAGGGCATAACAGTATGGAATTTAAAAAAACTACTAAAGAAGAAAATGTAATTGTTTTGGATTTTTTACCAAATGGTTATCCATTTGATAATACTCCAGCACATAGAAAGACTTCAATAGCTCAAGCTATAGGAATAGAAAAGTTTACTTTACTAGAATTAGTTCCAAGAAAAGATATCTTCTTAAGACCATTAGAAAAAGTATATATTGGCGAAGGTAAAAGAGAGAAAATTCACCATATAAATGGTAGAATCCCTTTATCTAAACTAACACAAACAGCAAAACAAGAAGTAGAACCAATAATAAAAGAACTTATTCATAATAATGAAGAAAAGTTTTTGGTGTTCTTTAACAAAGCTCAACCTTTAACAATAAGAATGCACTCATTAGAATTACTTCCGGGTGTTGGTAAAAAACATGTTCGTGAATTGCTTGATGAAAGAAGAGTTGAAGACTTTAAGAATTTTGCAGATATTAAAAAAAGAGTTAAATTAATGCCAAATCCAGAAATGGTCGTCTTCAAAAGAATAATGCTTGAATTAGAAGGTAATGAAAAACATAAAGTTTTCTTAGAGTAGTTTTTGTTATTTCTTAATTGATTATTTTCTTTATTTAGAAATATATAGAGAATACTTTTTTAAACATATTAAAAAGAAATAAAAAAACAAAAATAATTAATGTTGATGATTACAATCAGAACATTCACCATCACAAGACTCTTCTAAAGAACCAGATTTTTTCTCTTCAGGTTTTGCTTGGGGTGTAGGGGGCATAAACTTCTTCTTATCTTCATCAGTTGCAACATGAAAATCTACTGCTTCTATT
>CAYLIL010000014.1:0-11050 GCA_964384045.1 uncultured Methanosarcinales archaeon | reverse complement strand
TTTAACGTAGGAAGAGTATGTGTAAAAATTGCAGGTAGAGATGCAGGTAAAACTTGTATTGTTGTTAAAAAAGTTGATGATGTTTTTGTTATGATTGATGGTGAAACAAGACGAAGAAAATGTAATACAAGACATCTTGAACCTTTAGATCAAGTTCTTAAACTTAACGATGATGCTTCTAGAGACGAAGTAAAAGTTGTTTTCAAAGAAAAGTTAAATATCGAATTAAGAGATACTAAACCTAAGAAAGCTACTGAAAGAATTAAAAAGCAACATAAGAAAAAAGTTAAACCTGTTAAAGAGAAAAAAGAAGATAAAGCTGTTAAAAAGAAAGTTGTAAAAAAAGCAACTATAAAGAAAGCAGAATCTCCTATTGTATCTGAAAAACCTGTTGAATCTATTGAAACTGTTGCAGATAAGGAAACTAAACAATAGTTATTTTTTTTATTATTTTATTTTTTTGTAATATCTTTCGCTGAATTAATGTATTTTTCTATTGTGCTGTAGTCCCGTAGGGAGCCAAGGGAAATAAACATTTCCTTGCATTCTCGCTTTGCAAGAATAAACACCCCTACAACGCACTCAATATAAAATAAGAATCAGCTCACTTTAAGATATTGCAAATTTCGATAATCTTTTTAAATACTTCTTACAGTTATTAACATATGGTCTTAGAAAGATTAATTCCTGAAAATATTGCAGAAAAGAAATTAACTTATGCTTTTTTTCTTGGTGTAATCTATTCTATTATTGGTATTGTTATAGCTTCACTTCTTTTTCCTGCTGATCCTTCATTAGTAGCAGTTGCATTCACTGCAATCCTTCTTATTCCTACAATTAGGAAAATTTACCAACTTGAAGAAGATGAGTTGAAAAGAGAAAAGAAATTCTCATTCAAAGCTTTATGGAAAGATGAAAATGATTTTACTAAATTTTATTTATTAGTTATTCTAGGAATATTTTTAGTTTATGCTGTATCGGCACTAATGTTGCCAAGTATGAGTGTTAATGGTTTGTTTAGAGATCAATTAGAATTAAGGGGGGCTGGTGTTGTTGAGAATATTTCCGGTCATGCAAGTTTTACTGGTGGATTATTTTTGAGTTTGTTAGCTAATAATTTTATTGTTCTAATTGCTTGTGTTATTATGGCTTTTTTAACTGGTGATGGTGCAATCTTTTTACTAACCTGGAATGCTAGTCTTTGGGGAACGATATTTGGGGTTACCGCTAGAAATGCAAGTATTATCTCTCATGTTTCACCTGTATTAATTTTAGGTTTAATTTTACTTATAGTTTTACCTCATGCTTTTTTAGAAATGTTCAGTTATATTCTTGGAGCTATATCTGGTGGATTAATGTCTAATGATGTTGTTGTAGAAAAAGGTGAATCCAAAAAAGATCGGTACCAAGGTAAATATTGGAAAACTGCACTTATCATATTTGTTATAGCTTTACTTGTAGTAGTTCTGGGTGCAGCTGTAGAAACTTTTGTTCTCGATAATGTTAGTATTTACGCAAAGATAATTCAGCAGAGTTATATGTTTGTTTAGTTCAGATATTCTACAGTGTTGTCTCCGTAACTAATAATTACATCAGGATTGTTAATTATATCTGTATAATCGGGGCTAACTATTCTAATTAATTTATTGTTAAATCTATCAGTAATTAATACATGGGTTCCTTCCTCAAGACCTTTTAAGTATTGGTCATATTTTACTTTAATATCCTCATATGTCTGCCCCTCTGATATCTTAATTATTTGGGGTATTGATTTTAGTCTTCCTACATCAACATAAGATCCGTCACTTTGACCAATTTCTGTTAATTTAGTTGATTCAACAAAGCAATAACCTGATTCTTTGAAGCTGTATTCTTTAGCACATTTTATTCCTGTTATTGCATGGTTTTCTTCTGGAAATATTATATAGGCTGTTCCAAATTGAAGTTCCTTTAATAGCATTGCCATAAATTTTGATTTTTCTCCACAGATTCCTGTTTGATCAAATAAAACCTCATAAGGATATCTCTCAATATGAAAATCATCCTTAGCTGCTTTATTGTCATAAGGAATCATTTGAATCATGGTTATAGCAATTCTAGCTCTTTCCTGAGTAGAGTTTGATAACCCTTTGATTATTGATGCTAATTTTCTTATTTCTATTAGCTGTTCTTTGTGATTTATGAATTTTAAAAGAAAATCTTTTTCGTTTGGTTCTTCGTCTATTCCCGGATAATAACTAATACTTCGTTCAATCTTGCTTAATTTGTCATTAAGGCTTTTGTATGTTTCAAATGATATAATTCCTCTTGTACCTTTAACTCCATACTTGCAATATCTCAATTCAATTTCTTTTGGAATTTCTTCACAATTGTTTTTATAACATAATTCTCTTTCTTTGCAATGTTTATTAAGGTAACATTCTACACATAATTTTTTATCAGAACAAATTTTTCCTGTATTACAATTATTGTTTTTTTTACATTCAACACAGTTTTCATTAACACAAAAAGGGTATTTAGAAAAGGTTTCAGAACAGATTGTGTCATTTATGCAACTAGTAATTGCTTCTTCTTCAAGAGTTTCAGGAGTTACTAGCCTCCTTCTTAATGATTCTAATCTTTCTGGGGAAATTATTTTTGGTTCAATTACAAATTCAGAAGCATTATTTTTAATTATTTCTTCTTCAACAGAAGGTAAATATTCACAACCAGAAATAATTATTAACACAATTAAGAATAAGCTGGTAATTAAAATCTGCTTCATTTAATTAGTTTAAGAGTAACAATTTTTTAATCTTTCGGTTTTATTATGCCTTTTTTCAGAAAATAAAAAGTCCCTCCCCCCAGAGTCGAACCGGGGACCTTTCGGTTACGGCTGGTTGTACATCATTTCTGTCCTTTCGGGTTAAGATCAAACAACCTCTACAGCCGAACGCTCTAACCAACTGAGCTAGGGAGGGTTACATTGAAGAACCTGTAGTTTATTTATAAAGTTTTTTGCACTCTCACTGGACATCTTTGTGTGAGCTATATAAACTAATCCAACTATAATTTTATTGTAAAAGAGGTGATTTACATGATAGCATTAGAAACATATGGCAAACCAAATTTTATGAGAAGAATGCTCTCTCATAAAACTGGATGGGTTAAAGTATATATGCCTTTTGGCAATGTTGACCTACATGAAGAGGAACAATAATGGGAACTAAAGAAACATTAAATGCAAATGTAAAAGAAATTAACAGTTTATTTTTTAAGCAAATTAAAAGCTTAACATCAAAGAATCTTTCATCATTTGATTCTCAATTTACAGCGTGAGGTGATAAAATGAAAAAATATGCATCAGAAAAAGAAGTTTATTCAGACGAAGTATCAAAATTATTAGTTGATTCGGATTTAATTAATGTTGAAGAATCAAAATCTTTTAAAAATTACATTCTTAGAGCTGCCGCCTAAAGATTTACACCTTCCCCTCATCTTTGAGGGGTTAATTTTTTAAACCACGACATATATCGCTATTGTTATGTGGGTTTTAAAATTTCAATCATCAAGAAAGTCTAGTATATTTGAGCCAATTGCAAAAAGATATAATTTAACTATAAATGGTTATCCTATTACTTCTTTTAGAAAAGATAATAAATACTATTTTGTAGGTGCAGGAAGATTGATTGGTAAAGATGAAGATATAAAAAAATGTTTAGCAGGAATTAAAAAGAATAAAAAGGTAAAAAAGATTGAGAGAAAAAAAGATTTTTTTATTGTTCTTTATGAAAGGGATGAGTTGTTGAGAAAGTTTTATGATCCTAGGTTTATTCAGATTAAACCCATTGTTATTGATGCTAAAGGAAATGAAACTTGGGAGCTTGGTTCTTTTAATAAAAAACCTTTAATGGAATTAGTTTCTTTTCTTAGAAAACAGCCAATTGAATTTAAACTCTTAAAATTTAAACAAGAAATTCTTGATAATCTTGCAATTATAAATATAATTCCAGATATTACTAAAAAACAAAATAAAGCTTTGCAGTTAGCAGTTGATAACGGTTATTATAGTTACCCTAAAAAAGTTGAATTAAAAGAGCTTGCAAAAATGATGAAAATTTCTTATTCTACATATCAAGCACATCTCAAAAAAGCAGAAGGAAAATTAATTCCTTTTATGTCGAGAAATCTCTAGTTCTAAGTTGAATATACGATATATATCGCTATAAAATATATATGCTGTTTTTGTATCCTCTTTCTTATGGTAGAAGATTTAATAAAGATAAATATAGAAAAGAAAATAGAAGATATAAAATATGATTATAATAATCTTTCAAATCAAACAAGCTATTATAAAATTTATTTTTTAGCAAATCTTATTTCTCTTACCTATTTAGGTATAAGGGCAACCCTTCCTTTTGTTTTTCCTGAAGAAATATTAGGAAATTATCCTCCTCTTTCTTCTTTTGATAATGAATCTATGAATTTTGTTGAGGTTATTGATTGTGTTTCTACTTCAGTTGCCTATACATATGGCCTGGCTGGTTCTTTAGCATATTCAGTTTGTAAATTATCACTTAGTTTTAAGAAAAATAAATTAAATAAAGCTAAAAAAGAGCTTTTGCGTTTTAAGACATAAATCACTTAAACAAATAAACCTTATCATTCTTTCTGCAAACTTTACTAACCTTCACACCGATAACTTGGCCTTTTTTTGCAGATTTAGGAGTTTTCTTTTTGTCTATTTGTATTGCAGAAACTTTTTGTTCATGAACTCCAGTTGTTGGGCCAATAATTAGAATGTTATCTCTAATACTTACTTTTCCAGTATTAATTCTTATTTCTGCAACACTTATTTTTTTATAGAAGTTTGTTATTTTACCAATATAAGTCTTTTTCTTAGTTGCTCTGCTACCATAATCTTTTGTCCATTCATTAATTGGTTTTCCTAAATAAAAACCAGAAGAAAATCCTCTGTTGTAAACTGTTTTTAATTTATCCATTAACTTTTTCTTTAAAGTTTTGTCTAACTTTTTAGAATAATAACTATCAATGGCTCGCCTATAAACTTCAGTTACAATTTTAACATACTCTGGACTTCTCGCTCTACCTTCAATCTTTAAACATTTAACATTTGATTTAATTAATTTTTCAATGAAAGGTAAAGTGCAAAGATCTTTAGGACTCATAATGTAATGATTATCAATCTTTAACTCTTTATCTGTTTCAGAATCTTTAACAATATAACTTCTTCTGCATGGCTGAATACATTTTCCTCTGTTTGCAGAAGTTTTGTCTCCATAAAGAAATTGTGAAAGAAAGCATCTGCCACTAACTGAAACACACATTGCTCCGTGTGCAAAAACTTCAATGTCTGCTTTTTTACTTAAGTCTTTTACTTGTTCTAAAGAGCATTCTCTTGCAATCACAAATCTTTTCACACCTAGTTTTTTATATAATTTTATTGATTCAGCATTTGAACTTGAACCTTGGGTGCTTAGATGAATTTCTAGCTTTAATTTTTTGCACAAAGAAATAACCGCTAAGTCCCAACAAATGATTGCGTCTACTTTTGCTTTTTTTGCAGCTGTTAGAATATCTTTTATTATTTTTAGTTCTTCATCAAAGATAATTGTATTAACAGTTAGATAAACTCTAACTTTATTCTTGTGAGCATAATCTGTAATCTTTTTTAGATCTTCAATTGAAAAATTATTAGCTCTTTCTCTCATGTTCAAACCTTTGATACCTAGGTAAACAGAGTTTGCACCTGCTTCAACAGCTGCAACAAGCATTTCCCAATTCCCTACAGGGCTTAATAGTTCTATTTTTCTCATAATACTTAGGATATTTGACTTGTTTAAAAAGGTAATTCTAGCAATACCTTTAAAAAGGATTATTGAATTCTTATAACTGAATGGGCCTGTGGCCTAGTCTGGACATGGCGACGGCCTTCTAAGCCGTAGATCGAGGGTTCGAATCCCCCCAGGCTCATATTAATTTAAAATGGATCCTTTTGGGATTCGAACGAAGTTCCGTAGAGCTTTGCTCGAGGCACCAACAATTATTGTTGAGTGTGAATCTCTCTAGGCTCATATTTTTTTATTTTAGTGAGTTCAACCATTCATTTTTTTATTTTGCAGGCGTGGCCAAGTGGCTAAGGCAAGAGGCTGCAACCCTCTGATCCCCAGTTCGAGTCTGGGCGTCTGCTTCTTCAAAATGGAATACAATTTAGATATTTTAGGGGTTATCTCTAAAATAAAAGAGAATAATGCAAAGAACGTTCTTTTGCAATTACCTGATGGTTTAAAGCCTAAAGCAAAAGAAATAGTTGATTCTATAAGAAAAGAATTAGATGTTAATCTATTCATTTGGTCTGGTACTAATTTTGGTGCTTGTGACTTACCAACACATTTAGAAAAATTAGGTATTGATTTAATATTACATTTTGGGCACTCTCAATTCATAAAATGAAAATAGAATATTTTGAAACAAGAGCTGAAATAGAATTACCTGAAATAACTCCGGAATTAATTGATTTAGTTAAAGATAAATCTGTTGCACTCCTGACAACTGTTCAGTTCTTAGATCAAAGAGATAGTTTAGCAGTTAAATTATTACAACATTGTAAAATTGTAAATATGAAACTTGCACACTGTAAATATCCTGATCAAATTCTTGGTTGTAGTGCTTTTGATTCTGAAATTGTTGAGAAGCCAGACTTATTTATTTACTTAGGTGATGGTGTTTTTCATCCAAAGTCTCTTGTATTAAGAGAAGTTGCAGATGAAGTTTATTGTTTATCTCCAATTGATTTTTCAATTAAGAAAGTTACTAAAGAAGATGTTACAAGTTTAATCAAAAAAAGAAATGGTGCAATTAGTGCTTTTACAATTGCAAAAAATGTTGGGGTTTTAGTAACAACAAAGCCTGGCCAGAATAATTTAAGGAAAGCTTTAGAGTTAAAAGCTGATAAAAACATTTACTATTTTTTAGACGACACAATTAATTTTGCAGAACTTGAAAACTTTAACTTTATTGATTGTTGGGTTAACACTGCTTGTCCAAGAATTGCATATGATGATTCTATCAAGATAGCTAAGCCAATTATCAATTTGCAGGATATACAATGAATTTCTTATCAGAAAAACAAATAACTGAACTTGAAAAGAAGTCTTATGGTATAGTGGGACATTCATCTGTGCAGATTTGTGAATGGAATAAAAAGAGTATTCTTGGCAAAGGTGATTGTTACAAAAAAAAATTCTACAATGCAAATTGCCATAAGTGTATGCAGTTAACTCCAATTACAATGTGGTGTGACAATAATTGTATTTTTTGTTGGAGACCAATGGAATACATGGATTTTGCTTCTATAAAAGATATTGAATGGCAAAAGCCAGAAGAATATATTGAGCAGTTAATAGAAAAAAGAATAAAACTTCTTTCTGGTTTTGGTGGAAATGATAATGCAGATAAAGAAAAGTGGAAAGATGCTCAACAACCAGACCACTATGCAATTTCTCTAAGTGGAGAGCCAACACTTTATCCTTATCTTCCTGAGCTTGTTAAATATTTGAAAGAAAAGAAAAAGGCAAGAACAGTTTTTATTGTTAGTAATGGTAATAACCCAGACATGATTTTGAAATTAAAAGAAAAAAATGCATTGCCAGATCAATTATATATTTCTGTAGATGCACCTAAGAAAGAAGTATTTCAGAAGATTGCAAGATCTTGCAGACCTGATGCTTGGGAAAGATTTCAGAAGACTATTTCTTTGTTAAAAGATTTAGATTGCAGAACTGTTCTAAGAGTTACTTTAATTAAAGGAATGTCAATGGGCGATGAACTACTAGAAGCTTATTCAAAACTTATTGAGAATTCACAAGTTGATTTTGTAGAAGTAAAAGCCTACATGCACATAGGAATGTCTAGACAAAGACTTAACATGGATGCAATGCCATATCATGAAGAAATTAAAGCTTATTCTGAAAAGTTAATTAAATTGCTTCCTGCATATAGAATCGAGGACGAACAGATTGAGTCTAGAATTATTCTTTTAATGAGGAATGATGTTAAGGAGAGGTTTTTTTAGTTTTGTTGTTTGTAAGTCTCTTTGATTTCTTTAATGTTATTTTCAAAATCTGTACAAATTATCTCACCAAAATTCTTCGCTGAGTTCAAATAATTTCTAATACTCCAATCTTTTGTATCTGCACTATTAACAATATAAGTTGTTAGTAAAGCTGCTGTTACTGTAAGAAATAAAATATTATAATTTTGTTTTAGACTGACATAAGTTCCTCCATCATTGTGAACTTTCTTGAGTGGAATTAAAAAGTCAACTATCTTTTTTAATGTCTTTGGTTCTTGTTTCATTCTATCTCATTATTTATTTTGTTCATATTTTTCATTTACCTCTATTGTTTCTTCTAATGTAAGCCTTAGTGACCAAATGTTACTATAATTTTTAACTATGAAGTCTGCAGGTTTTATTTTGGTTATTTTGCAATATTCATTCAGTTCATAAACACTTATTTTATTATCTTTGTTTAAGTCAACATTTTCTTTTAATTGTATTTTTTGGGCTCTCTCTTCCATAAAACTTTTTATTTGTTTTAGTGGGTTATACTGATTTGTATCAGCTGCGGTATAGCCGTATATTAAAATTAGTATTCCTGCTAGACCAGATATAATTTTTGCACTTACATTTCTCCAGGGTTTTATATCTATGGGGCTATAATCATCCTCATTTAATAAGTGATATTTGTCTTTCATTTTATTAAAAATAGCAATTCTCATTATAAACACCAACTATAAAAAAATTAAACAAAAAGTTTAAAAACAACTTTGCATTCTCATATACAATGCTAACAAACATATTTCCACCAAAAGCATCATTGAAGAACATTATAGTTAATATTCTAATAAACAACAAAGATTTGACTGTAGAAAGAATAAAACAAATTCTTAAGAAAGATTATCAGAAATCAGTTACATATCAAGGAGTAAATAAAGTTCTACAATCATTGAAAGAAGAGAGGGTAATAAATAAAGTAAAAAAGAATTGGGAAATAAACATTAGTTGGTCTAATGATGTTGCATCAACACTATCTTTAATTGATGAAAAGAACAAGCAAGATAATTTTAATAAAGAAATTAAAACTCTAACCTTTCAAAATGTTGGCAAAGCTTGGGAATTCTTTATTAAACAATTAAAGAATAATAAGTTTAATCTTTCTAAAGATAAGAGTGTTATGCTTCATGTAAAGAACTTTGGCTATTTTGGCAGAAATAAAGATGAATTAAGTTTTTTGAAAAAATTCACAAAAGAGAATGAATGTATATTTATTGTTGAAAGAAAAAATATTATAAATAATTATATTGCAAAATACCTAAGATCACTCGGAATTAAAGTTTTTATAGGAATACCTCATTCAACTCCTCATTCAACCATTGTTTGTGGTGATACTGTAATTCTTATGTATTATGCTGGTGAAGACTTAGTTGATTACCACACTAAGGTTCATAATAAGATAAAGAATTTAACAAGTTTGAAGGCAATTAAGATGTTCACAAATATTCGTGATGATAATAGATTTCAAATTTCTGTTGTCTTTAATCATGATGCAGAAATTGCAGACTTAACAAGAAAACATCTTTTGAAGTTTGTGAAGAAGTGTAGGAAGTGATTATTTATTTCTTTTAATAAACAAAATCTTAATTAATTTGCTTTTCTTATCTATATCTACAATAACTCTAAATTTATCAAGTTGAATTAAATAAACCTCATTTAATCTCTTTGCAAACTCTAGTGGGTCTTTTTTAATTATTCTTAAATTATCAAATATATTAAACCTAATATTATAATCTAATTTTTCCATAAATTGAATAACTTTCTCGTCAAATATTATTTTATACATATTTTATGTGTTTTTTATAGATTTTATATACTTGCCTTATAATATTTCGAAATATTTTCGGTAAATAATGGGAAGATTTATATATACTTTGGTATACTTAGGTATAATATGGATACAACAACAATAAAAATCTATCAAAATACAAAACAAGATTTAGATAAATTTAGAGAGTATAAGAATGAGAGTTATGATGAAGTTATTAAGAAATTATTATTTATAACAAAAAATATTGAATTAAATATTAAACTTAGTAAAGAAACTCTTAAAGCAGTGAGTGCTGCAAGAAAACGAATTACATCTGGGAAATTTCTAACAGAAAGTGAAGCTAAGAAGAGATTGGGGCTTTAACAAACCCTATCTTCAACATCTTTCCCATCTAAAAACAAATCAATATTCTTGAGTGTAACATCAAATAAGGAATTAACTGCTTCTCTTGTGTTGAATGCAGAATGTGGTGTTGCAACAACTTTTTTATGAGTCATTATTTTTCTTGAAATAGAGTTGGGATTTGCACACACGAAATCTTCTTCTTCAAAGACATCTAGCCCTGCAAAATCTACCTTACCTGTATTGAGTGCTTCAAGTAAAGCTTCAGAATCAATCAATGGGCCTCTGGAAGTATTAATAATTACAACTCCTTGTTTCATTAAACTAAGTTGTTCTTTTCCAAGTAAATGTTTAGTGTGTTCATTTAATGGAACATGTAAAGAAATAATGTCGCTCTCTTTAAGGAGTGCTTCTAATTCTACATATTGGAAACCTATTGTCTCTGCAACATCTTTTTTATTAATATCATATGCAATAACCTTCATTCCAACACCTTTTGATAGACGAGCCATATGCAAACCAATAGATCCAGTTCCAATTAAACCAATTGTTTTTCCTTTTAGTTCAAAGCCCATTAGTTCAGGCATATTAATATTGCTGTTTTCCATTTCTTGGTTGCAGATATGAATTCTTTTACTAATTGTAAATAATAAAGCTAAAGTATGTTCTGCAACACTCTCATTGGAATAAGAAGGAACATTAGTAACAATTATATTTCTATTTTTACATTCTTCTAAATCAATATGGTCAAATCCTGTTGTCATAGTTGCAATTAATTTAAGATTAGGAAGTTTATCTAGAACTGCTTTATTTATTTTAGA
>CAYLIL010000013.1:0-11105 GCA_964384045.1 uncultured Methanosarcinales archaeon | reverse complement strand
ATTATAGCCTAAAAGAGTATGGATATTGCCCAAGCCAGACTTCCCCTGATCCCTTAAAATCAAAGAATTATCATATACTTCTTTATTATTAGTCACAACCATACCACCCTCAGCACTAGTCATAACTTTAGTTGCAAAAAACGAAAAAGCTGCAGCATCCCCAAAAGACCCAGCATGTTTCCCATTTAACGTTGAACCATGTGCATGGGCAGCATCTTCGATTAACAACAACCCTTGTTGTTCACATAATTCCTTTATCTGCATAATTTCTGGAGTAACAATCCCCCCAATATGTACAACAATAACTGCTTTTGTACTTCCAGTTATTGATTTTTTAATAGAATCTACACCAACACAAAGACTCTTATCACAATCTGCAAACTTAACTTTATTTCCAGAATGTAATACTGCAGCAGGCGTAGCAAAAAAAGTATTAGTAGGGACAATTACTTCAGAATTATTCAACCCAAAAGAACGCAAAATTATTTCTAAAGCAGAAGTACCACTATTAGTAGCTACCCCATGTTTAGTACCAACATAACTAGAAAAGTTAGCCTCGAATTGCTTACAAAACTTACCTAAAGTCAAAAAACCAGAAGAAAGGATAGAATCCACATTACTTTTGACTTCTTCTCGCTCATTTTCATCAAAATTTAGTTTAACTGGCGGTATTTTCATGTAAATATCACTAATCGGATTGGATTTATATAATTTGCCATATTACCAAAATAAAGAATGAATGTAAATTTTACAAGATATTTAAATATCAAATAATAATTCAAATATATTACCATTAGCCAGATGGAAAGAATTAAATAAATACACCCATCACCACAAACATGCTTAAAAAGAATAAAAGAGATTGGTATCTTATTTCTACATTGATTATAACATTCTTATTCGCCACCCCATTACTAAATAATATAAATAATGATATGAACCATGAAGATTGGTTTCAAGTTTCTTCATACTACATATCAGCTAGGAAAACAGTCATAGAATATCACCAATTTCCACTTTGGAGCCCATATTTCGGTGGTGGCTTTCCCCTGGTTGGACACCCCGAAGATATAAGTTTAAGTCCATTATTCTTGCCAGTTTTATTATTTGGCGAAACAATAAGTTTAAAAGTAATTGTAATAATTATTTATTTATTAGCTGCACTAGGGATGTATTTATTTTGTAAAGAAATATTAAAGTTCAAAAGATTTGCATGCCTTTTTACATCCTTAACATTTACATTAACTAGTTATCTACCATTTAGAATTAACGATGGAGATTTCCATAGTGAGCCCATGTTATTGCTTTTGCCACTACTATTTTATTTTTATGAGAAATCAATTCAAAAAAGAAAATTTGTTTTTTTAACATCATTATTCTTAGTATTCTTGCTTTTTACTGGCGCATTTGCTTTTCTCTACATCTTTTTTGCATTATTAGTCTATTCAATACTTAGTTCTGTAATTAATAAAAAAATAAAACCAAGATATACCAAAAATTTTATTCTGATCTCAATATTCCTGATTACAATGGGTGCCATTAAAATTATACCCTCAGTGGAAATTATATCAACATCACCTAACTGCATAAATGATTTTTCTCAAATAAACTCAGCAAGTGATTGTAGAAACACCCTATACATCACCCAATACACTGATCGTTACTTTTCATACACTGATTTAATCAGATCTTACATAGACCGAAACTTCAAGGGAGATACACCCACATATACTGGCATAATCCCATTATTCTTCTTTATTCTGGGTGCGATAAGTATCAAAAAAAAGAATTTAAAATTCTTGTTTTTCTTCCTAATATTCTCAATAATTTTATTAGGTAATAATTTTATCATCAATTTTCATAGTTTATTCTTACATATACATTTATTTAATCAAATAATAAAAATAGACAAATACCTCCCCCCAATAATCTTATTTTCTTTCTGTATTATTTCGGGCAGCTTTCTTAATTCTTTTCATCTAAAAGTAAAAAAAAAACTGATAATAGTATTGTCCATGTTAGTTGTCGGTTCGTTGATGTGGCAATTTAATTCAAATATCAAATTACAATCAAACAGCTTTGATTTACCTAAAGAAGAAATAAATAAATCACAGATATTCTATCAAATAGAGATAAAAAACATAACACAAAAAGATAACATTTTAACTGCAAAAACACAATATTATAATATACTGAATAATAAAGGCACATTAAATTGGTATAGTAGTTTATCCTACAATACAAATGTAACCCCTAAATTTTTTATAGATAATAATGGAGTTCCATCTAAAAACATAAAGTATAAAGGTAAAATCTACTTCCTAAATAACAACAAAAACCAAGCAAGAATAAATCACTTCAGCCCAAATAAAATCATTGTAGAAGTGAATGCTTCAGAAAAAGATTTGTTGATTTTAAATATGAACTATAATAAAAATTGGAAAAGTAACTTGATAACTATTGGACAATATAATGGGCTGTTATCATTAAATATAAATAAAATGGGGCAGTACAATGTTGTAATCAAATATTTACCTTTCAGTTTTTTTATCGGACTGATTATTAGTTTTATATCAATCACTTTAGGAATATATTTATACTGGCTAACTTAAATCAAAATGAAAAGCAAAAATCAAGATTTCCGCATACAAAATAAAAAGGAACTGCCCTGCCATCTATACAGAACACGCTTACTTAAACTAGATAAACTAGTAATAAAAATCACACTTGAATGTGTAGCTAATTGTATTGCATGTGAAAGACGAAGAAAAAAGTATAAATCAATAATAAATGAAAAAAACAAAGAACTAGAATTGGAAGATTATAAAAAATTATTAGAAGATAGCAAGAAGTTGGGTCTTAAAACAGTAACTATTAGCGGAGGAGAACCAACTATGAGTAACAAATGCATTAATCTTATTAAAATTATCAAGAATTTAAATTTATATTGTATTATAAATACAAACGGTTTCAAACTTTCAGAAATTGCTAAGAAAATAATAGATTATAATGTCGATGAAGTGATTATATCTATAGATAGCCTAAATGATAAAACCCATGATAATCTACGTAAATGTAATGGGTTATGGGAAAAAGCCACAAGTTCAATCAAACTATTAGATAAACTAAGAAATGAAAAAAAATCTAAATTAAAGATTGTAGTACGTTCCATTCTATCTAAATATTTCATCAAAGAATTACCTAACCTAATTAGATTTGCTAATGAACTTGGAATCGATGATTGGATGTTAGATTATGTAGAAGCAGACTTTAATAAAAAAAGGTTATTACCTACAAAAAAAGAAATAATCATATTTCGAAAAGAAATATTACCTAGATTGATAACTAATATCTTAAACGAAAATTATGAAATAACTAAGAAAAAACAATTGATTAAAGAAGCTAAGAAAATACTCTATTTTCAAAATATGTCTGATAAAAACATAACTCGAGGAATATATAGGAAAAAAGGATTATTCAATTCGTGTGATTATCCAAAACATTTTGCATTAATATATCCCAACGGAAAGGTATGGCCCTGTATAGGTTTAGACTATAAAAAAGAAGATGTAATGGGAAACCTATTTAATCAAGATATAAAAAATATTTTTTATGGTAAACTCTATAGAAAATTTAGAAAAAAACATACAAGCTGGTGTATATACTGCCCAAAACAAGGAGTTAGATTTAAATTTAGATAATAAAGCTAATAAAAATATTATTTTATTTGAAAAATTGTTCATGCCAATCTTCAAAATCTATAAATGATTTAATTATTGATTGATTTTTAATATACTCTTTCTTTAATAAATTCTTAGATGTGTCATGTAAATTTGTAAAATCAATATAAGAAAAACGAAAAAGACCCAATTTTGATGTGAAATAATTTAAATTATAAAAATGATTATCTAAATGAATCAAAGTATTCAAATGTTTCTTTAAAGCAAAACTATAATCACGTTTTCTTGCTTTTTTGGGTTCTACACCCTGTTGGATAAATTCAATGCACTTATTCCCTTTTTCTGCTAGGGGCGAATTAGTAGGTATATCTATTAATTCAAAACAATAATCTTTGTAAATTTGATTATACAACTTATAGTCAATTAAATATTTTTGAGGTATAGTAAGTAATAGCTTAAGAAACTCTTGATCTAGAAAAACATAATTACACATTGAATCTAAAAAAAACAGATGGGGGCTAAACCAACGACCAGACCTAGACCCACCATAAACATTCGTAAAAAATGACCTAGTAACGTGTTTAATAAAAAATAAAAATTCCTTGTTCTCAGATTTTATCTTATTAAATTCATCTTTTAAAGAAAGATAAGGGTCTGAAACAACTTCAGAAAATTTTTTGTTAAATATTTTTTTAAGTTTATTATTAATGTCTTTTTTATTTAATCTACTAAATCTTTTTGAAAACAATTCGAAACATGCACCACCCAAAAACTCGCCCCCGAATTTGCCAGATATCTTCTTATTACCATTAGATGTAATTACCCTATTCTTTTGAAAAAAAGAAACCTCCACATCCTTTTCATATACCAGATTAATTACATTATGATTAATTTTTAATTTCTCTGCAATTAATTTTGCAATAATTACATCCGTATCTTCGTCCTCCCTTAAATTTGGACTTTTTTGAGTATTAAAATAAGCTAATCTTCTTTGTTTATCTGTTAAATTAGTTAAAATAAGTCTAGTATCTACACCGCCAGTTAAATCACAAAATATTTTTTGATTAGTACCTACACGAACCTCAATAATGTCATTAATACACTTAGAAACCTTTTGAGCAAAAAAATCCAAATCATGATTCTTATCAATTTTTACACCCATATAACAATACGTAATTAAATCAATTTGATTCCCACTAACTTTAAAGATAGATCCGGGGGACAAATTATTGATGCATTTAAAAAAAGTCTTATTGCCTAATGAAAATCCCAATGTAAAATATTCCGCTATAGCGTCATAATTTAACTCATTATTAAATCCAATTAATTTAGTTAATGGTTGATATTCTGAAGAAAAAATGATATAATCTCCATTATCATAAATAAATAACGGGTGGAAACCAAAATAATCGTTACCAAATATCAACTCATTATTTAACCTATCATAAACAGCAAAAATGAATATACCATTAACACATTTGAGAAACTCTTGTTTAAATTCTAGATATAAAGGTAAAAAGTATTTCATCAAATCATGTCTGTCTTCAGAAGCCCCCTTCTTTTTTACTAAATCTGCTATTTTACCATTAAACTTATTTAATTGCCCACCAAAAATAAAAACTAAAGAACAATCCTCATTCTCAACTATATCCCAATAATTACTATCACAACTTAAAGCAGATAAAATAAAATTATCACTAAATTTAGTTCTTAATTTCCGCTTACCATTCAATGAAAAGTCTTTTAAAACACCACCTACCATTTTCTCATTAATTTTGCCTTTCTTCGAATAAATACCCAATATCAAAGACATTTTAATTATCTCCACTAACTTTTTCAATAAACTTAGCAAAAAAATCAGCCCCATTAATATTTAGATTATTTTTCTTTTTTTCTTTATTCAAACCGCTAACTATAGCATCAAAAAGAATACTTGAATTTAAATTAATCAAATCTAAAACTTGAACTAATCCTTTATCCTGTAATTTTCTTGCTCTAGTCTTTTGTTCACTATCTATACCCTTAGGAATAATAATTGTAGAAGTGCCAGTAACCATAACATTAACTAGTGAATTATATCCACCCATACTAATATTTAAATCAGCAGCATTAATATAATCAACTAAATTTGGATTAAATTTAGTCAAAATAATATCATTATCATTTCCCGCAAGGATTATCAACTTTGCATAATCCACATCAGAAATTGAAGGACCAGTAGAAATCAAAAACTTAGTTTTAACACCTATGTTATCTAATTTTCTTTTTGCTAAAATAACCTCTACCAATATCTTAAATCCGATTATACCCCCACCTATACTTACAACAACTAGCTTTTTATCAGTAATTTTCAATTGATCCCTTATGTGATTAATATCAATTAATTCCGCCCTAGCCCTTGACGCCACATACCCTGTATAAATTAACTTTTCACCCAACAAATCTTCAAAATCAAACTTCATAAATTTGGGGTCAGAATGAACCAAAACATAAGAAAAATAATTTAGTAAACCCAACAAGCCAGCAATATCAACTTCCTGATCTATAAAGTCCCTAACACTAGCAATAATTTTTGTCTTAGGTAAATTAGATATAAGATATTTAAATAAAGGAATCAATTCAAATTTGAATTGTGTTCTGCCCAAGGGGAAATGTTCTGTAATCAAAAAATCAGGTTTAAATATCCTAGCAATAGTGATAAGTTGGTGTGCCCTAATTACCTTAACTTTTTCTAAACTAATTTTTGAAGGAGATTTCAATCCATCAAATAGCCCACTATTTGATTCTAGTGGTGAGAGATTAATGCACCTTACCCCGCTTGGAATTTTCAATTCTTTATGTAATACCCCTCCCTGAACAACTAATACATCAAATTCAGGATTTCTATATTTAATTGCTTTTGCCAACGATAATACCCTTACACCATGACCCAAACTACCAAAATGGTGGTACCAAAACATAATCTTATTTGCCATTTTAATTACCCATTATTAGAATCATCTAAGATTCTAATCATATTTACAAACCTATATTTATTATTCTGCTTCAATTTTCGGATTAGCGTGCTTAGATAGCTAAAATCCATGGTCTCAAATAATTCATGATGAAGAACAAATCCAATAACTTTATTAGTACTTAAAACATAATTTAACTCTTCCCCCATTCCCCTATAATCTTTAACACGACGATAGTCCCCCCATTCAATTATATCGATAGATATAGGAATTTCCTTGAACTTATAATGATTATCATCTAAATATGAATCTGAAGAAAAATAATCAAAATCCAATTTATCAAGTGCCCTCAAAGTATTTAAATCGTAGTTATGGTTAGGTGGGGTAAATATATTATCAAATTTTTTAAAATATTTAATCATTAAACTCTGCCCCATTTTGATATCATTAAATTGTTGCATATAACCCCTATTGCCTCCAAATTCATAAGATTTAGAACTATTAGAATGATTAGTATGGTTATAACCATGTTGATGAAAATGGATTAAATTGGGATACTGACCCTTAACCTCAAGCAAATATTCAACAGCCTCATTAGATATTTTACCTGGAATAATCGATAAATCTAAGGGTATATTAGATCCAATAAAAATAGCAATTAGATTTTTTAATTTCAAAGATAATTCATAAATATCATCAGCCCTAAAAAAGAAAAGTTTTTCTTCAAATTTATTAGTGTACATATTAAAACTATGATTATTTTTTGATATTTTTAAATAATTACATTCTTTTAATTTATCAGATTGTTTTTTTATAATAAA
The DNA here is from genome assembly GCA_964384045.1 of uncultured Methanosarcinales archaeon. Taxonomy (GTDB): domain Archaea; phylum Nanobdellota; class Nanobdellia; order Woesearchaeales; family CAYZNE01; genus CAYZNE01. The sequence continues at coordinate 3,650 of CAYLIL010000013.1, read as the reverse complement.
AAAGTATAATTGTTCAAGTATTTTTGATTGAATATCTATATTAAACTGTGTCTCTATGACTTTCAAGGCATTCCGCTCTATCTTAATTAAATCTTCAATTCTAACAACAGACTTAATCTTTTCAGCAAGTTTCAAAAAATCCCCCTCATCAACCAAAAAACCGTTGATATTATCTTGTATTAATTCAGGTATTCCAGAATGTTTTGTACTCACAACTAGAAGACCAGAAGCCATTGCTTCCATAAGTATAACAGGTATACCTTCTTGATCCCCATCGCTCGCTTTCTTTGAAGGTAATACTAAAATATCATGTTTATTTAACTCATTAACCAAATCATCATGGGATAAATGAGAATTCAATGAAATCTTATTTGACAGCCCTTTTTGGGATATATAATCCCTGATTTTACCATCCAACAACCCACCCCCAAAAATTGTTAAAAAGAAACTATTACTGCTTTTACTTAGAATTTCCATAGCACCCAATAAATCAAAAATCCCTTTCTTCTCAACAAGCCTCCCAATAAACAAAAGATTTATTCTTTTCTTATCTTTCAAATCCCTTTTCTTAAAATGATAATTTGATGTATTTACACTAGAATGATGTACAATTATTTTTTCCTGGGAGCAACCTAACTTGATTAAATCCATTTTCATCATATCTGAACGAACTAAAAACAAATCAGCTTCATTAAATAATGGATTATAAACAGAAGGATTATCTCTAGGAAAAGCGTAAATATCATTCCCCCTAAAAGAAACTACCAAAGGTAACTTAGAAGCTTTTTTTAATGGAATATAAAAAAGAGCATCAATCCCAAATTGAGCGTGTAAGATCTTAACATTCTCTTTATTTATTATATCAAGATAATACAAAATCAGATCTTCATATGCTTTTTTCTGCCTTTTATTTATATACGGATAATTCCTAGAATGTAATTCAGAAAAGGATGGATTTGAATAAATTTTTATCCCATTATAAATTTGTTCATTAAATTTTCGAGTAGTAAATACTATTTTCCGAAATTTAGTAATAGTTCTTATTTCATCATAAATAAAAAACTCAGAATAATTTAAGAAAGGATTTTTTAAATAAGCGATACAATTACTTTTTGGTGGTTGCTTAGGTATATTAAATAACTGAGATTTAAAAAACCCACTAAAACAATTGTTTATTTTTAGACTATCAACCTCAAAATTAAACTTAGAATAATTTGTTTTCATACCAGATAGTTTTTTTTGATCAGAATAAAGATTAAAAACCAAATTATATAATTCTTTACTGCCCACCCCTTCAATAGAACAAGCAACCCCCTTATCCACCAACCAATTAACCCGCTCAAATTGATCGTCATCAACCTTATCAACAGGGCATAATAAAGCAGGAACCTTAGAACTGATTATCTCATTGAGGGTATTATAACCTGCAAAACTAATAACTAAATTTGATAATTTAAACAAAGAAATAATATCTTTTTCAAAAGTACAAACACCCAAATTTTCAAAAGAAAACTTATAATCCCCCCCATATAAAGGACCAGTAAAAAGTAATACCTTAAGATTAGGTATTTTTTCATTTAATAACACTAAAGATTTATCAATCAATGAAAAAAACTCATCTACTTTAGGATCGCCCCCACCCCCCACAGTAACAACCAACAAAAAATCGTCTTTTTTGATATCATACTTTTCGATTAATGTAGCACCATCAAAAACAGACTTTTTTACAATAGACCCTAAAAAAAACACTTTCTTATCCTCAACAAAACTATTTAAAGTTTTATTTTCAAGACCTAACTCCAACAATTCACTTTTAGAATGAGGTATAAGTACATGATCAAAATAATCCAAAACACCAGAATTGATGCGATGTTCAATTAGATTATTCTTAAACTTCCTCCAAACAAAAATATTCTTTATCCTTGTTTTTTCAAGTCGTTTTAAAACACTCAAGAAAAAACTAGAATCCCAAAAGATAAGATCGGGATCAAAATCATTTACTATTTTAATAATATTATCAAAATTAGATTTATCATCTAACTCCTTTGTTTCATCCAACAATATATGATGAAACTCATTTTCTTCCAAAGGCAAAGTAAATGGGCAATTAGTTATAAACAAAAACTCTGACTTATCATCAATTTTCTTAACTTCATTTGCAATCAATATACCCCTATTTAAATGCCCTAATCCAGTACCCCCAACAACATAAAAAATAACCTTCATGGCATTAAAGGGGAACTTTAATAAATATAAACTTATTGTTTAAAAATTATGAAAAAGGCATGCATAATCTTCCCTAGACTAAGTAATATGGGTGGGGCTGAAAAAGTTATTATTTTTGCCATGAATATTATGAAAAAACAAGATTGGAATCTAACCATTATAACTGAAAGTATACCAAAAGAAGAAGCAAGTAAAAAATTATTTGGAATAAACATATACAAACTAGTAAATAAATGGTACAAATTACCCTGCTCAAAATTCTCAAATGAAATAAACGATATTAAAGTCTATCAAAAAGAAAGAACTATCAATAAAATAGAAAAAATAATCAAAAAAGAAAAAATAAATCTATTAGTGATGTCTCAAGCAAATGCCCCTAAAATAAATATAGATATCCCTAAATTATTTTTTGTTTGGTGCCCGTTCCCTAAAAATAAAAAAATAAAAACTAGATCTAAATGGCATAAAAAATTACATAAAAATTCAGAAGAATCACCTCAAGATTATAGTTTACTCTCGAACTCTGAATGGACGAAAGATAAGATAAAAAAACAATGGAACTGTAACTGTGATATTTTATACCCCCCTTGTGACATAAACAAGATAAAAATAAATCACAAAAAAAAGAAAAACTGGGTGGTTACCCTTTCTAGATTCAGTTTTTTCAAACATCTCCATGTAGCCCTGGAAATAGCAAAAAAATTACCAGAATTGGAATTTCATTTTATAGGGATAGCAAGAACACCCCAAAATAAAGAATATCTAAATCAACTTAAAAAAAGAGCAACAAAAAACTGTTTTTTCCATGTGAACGTATCTCAAAAAGAAAAAAACAGTATATTAATGCAAAGTAAATATGGATTACATCTAACAGGATACAAATTACCAAGAGAGAGTTTTAGACTACAAGAACATTTCGGAATTGTAATTGCTGAAATGATGAGTTATGGTTGCATAATACAACATTACAACGCAGGCTTTTTCCCAGAATATGTATTAGATAAAAAACAAACATTCAATGACACAGAAGAATGTATAGATAATATAAAATTCTTTGAAAAAAACCATAATATCACAAAAAAAACATCAGAAAATAACTTTAATAACTCCCAAATATATTCTAATGAAAATTTTGAAAAAAAATTTAAAGAAATATTATCAAAGATTAAATAATGAATCTTCCTTAAAATAATCGCCATTTTTTAAATAAGAATCAAATCTGCTGCCACCCTTGCAAACACCCAAATAATTACAACAATTACATTCATGTTCAATAAAAGATAGCCCCCTGATTTTTTTCAAAAAAACACTATTCCATGCCTTCTCAATCTCCAAATATCCACCCAAATTCTCATTAATAAAGTAACTAGGCTTGATATACCCCCTAGGATCAATAACTAGCCTGCAATGACCATCATCATACT
>CAYLIL010000012.1:0-11424 GCA_964384045.1 uncultured Methanosarcinales archaeon | reverse complement strand
CTTGACCAGATCGTCATCTTCTCTACCCCATAAAGTATAAAATTCATCATAACCACTGAAGAACATATTGTTTTTTATAAAAATTGCTTAAATTGACACTGTCCACTTATAAGCAAACTTTTACTTTATAAGAATCAATCAAAAACTCTATTATATGGGATCTCAGAAATCAAAAACCCAACCGCCTCAAGGGGCGGGGTAAAACATATAAATATAAATTCAATTTATTTAGAGTTTAAATTATTTAGATATATTAAGTTAATTGTTAAGCTTGTAAAAGAGATTCAATATTCGTTGTTATTTCTTCTACCTGCTCCACCTTTAACCACCTATTCTTCTTGTTTTCCATTGTCTCTGGATCTTTAATATCTCTCAAAGCATATCTTAATAACATTGTGACTTGGTCTGCCATAAGAAACCTATCATAAGAATTATAATCCTCAAAATCACTATTCATCATTCTAAAATAACCTTGATCAGGGACTTCCATCTGACAATGTCTTTCATAGATTAACCATGTAGGATTTTCACCTGTATTCCCGGTCTGTCTAGATTTAACGGCTTCACCAGGTATTTGTGGTGCCGTTAGTATAACTCCGTCAGACCAAGACCCCGACAAATAATCCCCTGGTTTAGCATGACTAAAATTTGATGTTGACATAGTTGGTTGTAATTACACTGCAGCATATAAATATTATGTTAATTATACAGTATCTGTTTATACTTTGCTTGACTTCTCCTAATAGCCCTGATTAATCTGTTGGTTTGGCATCTGATAGATTCATTAATACCTCATTTAAATTCAATTAAACCAAGAAATATATCAAGAACACCAGTCACCGCTCTTTCTTCTTATTTTTTCCATAATCTTTCCTTTAGTGAGTTTCATATATGTAATAAACTCACAGTAGGGAAATAGTTTTGGGATAACACACCCAGGATTAAAAAGGAATGTTTTTAAAGGAGATATATTTAACTTTACCTAATGATAACATTAATAGGATTAGGAGAAGTGGGTTTAGCATCTTACAAAGAAATTTCTAAAAAGACAGATATATTGGGTGTAGATATAGATGAAGGGCTTATAAAAAAACTAAAATCTGATGGATTTAATGTTTCAACAAATCTTCCTGAGAGAAGTGATATTTATATTATATGCACTTATAGTACAGAACAAGTTTTAGATGTAATATCCAAGATTAACTATGAAAATCAACCGTTAGTCATTATAGAATCCACATTAAAACCAGGTACAGTTGAAAAGATTAAAAATAAAGATTGTGATCTAGTCTTGTTCCCTCACAGATATAATAAAGACGATCCAGAACATGGTATTTTTAATCTAGATAGAATAATCGGGGGACTTACAGAAAAAGCAACACAAAGGGCAATTGAATTCTATTTGGAGTTTATGGATAGAAAAATGATTCATACGTTTCCAATTGATATTGTTGAGTTATCTAAACCTCTGGAAAATGCATATAGATTTATAGAAATATCAATTGCAGAAGAACTAAGTCTAATCTGCAGTAAAAAGAATATTGATTTTAATAAACTAAGAGAAGCTGTCAATACAAAATGGAATATTGAGATTAAAGAAGCAAGAAATGGTATCGGTGGAAAATGTCTGCCTAAAGACATAGAAATAATTAACGAATTTCTTGATGATAATACCATCTTCAATGAATCTATTAAAATAGATAAAAAATACACTAAAAATAAAAATGGAGAATAAGCGAATTCTGATAACTGGTGGTGGTGGATTTATTGGTAAGAATCTTATAGAAAAACTTGATAAAAATAATGATTTAATAATTCTTGACAAAGAACAAGTTAATTTTGAGAATAGTATTACCGCAGATATAAGAAAAAAAGATTGGTTTGATAAAGTAGGTAAAGTTGATTATATCTTCCATCTTGCATCAATAGTTGGTGTCGACTATGTAGCTAAGCACCCAATTGAAATCAAATCTACAGAAATACAAGGCATGAAAAATATCATTGAATTTGCTAAAAAGAAGGATATTAAAAAGATATTTTATTCATCAACATCATCAATATATGAAACAGCAAATAGACCAACACCATACAATATGTCGAAGCTTTTTGCAGAGCAATTATTGACGGACTCAAAATTAAACTTCACGATTATGAGATATTTTAATGCTTATGGTAAGTATCAACAAGAAAAGATGGTCATTTCGAGATTCATAAACCTAGCATTAAATGACAAACCACTGACAATATTTAGCAACGGCAAACAAACAAGAGATTTTACATTTATTGAAGATGCTATAAATGCAACAATAATCATATCTGATTCAGATAAAACAGATTATAAAACATTAGATATAGGCACTGGAAAGGAAACAAATATACTTGAGCTTGTATCTACAATCAAGGAAATAACAGACTCTAACTCAAAAATAATCCATAAAGATCCACCAGAAGAAAGGATCCCTTTTGAAGTAAAAAGAAGAGCATGTAACCCAAAAATGCTAAAAGAGCTATTAGGATTTGAATGTAAAACAACCATATCTGAAGGGATTAGAAAAACTGTAGAGCATATAAAAAACAAAGAATGAAGTACCTAATCACCGGCGGAGCTGGTTTTATTGGTTCTCATATTGCTGAAAAACTAATTAAAATGGGGAAGAAGTAACTATAATCGACAATATAAAAAGAATAAATGAGCTATTAGAAAAACAAATAAAATCAATATATGAAAAAGAAAGAGCTGGAGACTTTAAACACAGCTTAGCAGATATTACAAAACAAAAAGAATTATTGAAATTTGAAAATGAGTATAGCTTTGATGAAGGTCTAAAAGAAACAATTGAGTGGTTTAAATACAATAAATGATTGGGTATTAATAAATTAATCTTTAGCACTACCAATAATACATCCTAAACCAAAGATTTAAATAAGTGAAATATATTATTTTTTGATGGGGTGCATATAAACTTGAAAAGATTATTTTATATTGTTGACTTATCATGCAAGAGAAGAGAGGAAGATGTTTCTAACATAATTAGTTTTCTTCTTGAAAATAATTGGTCATATGCAAAGAAGCTAAAAGATGCCGATTTTGTTTTATTAAATACATGTGCTTTTAATAAAAGTAAAGTAGAGTTCATGAAAGAAAAAATAGTTAGGATAAAAAATAAAGCAAAAAAAGAAGCCATATTTATGGTTGGAGGATGTCTACCTAAAACAGATTATAACTCACTATATAATCTATTTAAAGGAAAAACAATCAATCCCTCTGATTTTAGTGCTTTAAATGATCTTCCAGGAATCGAAACAAAAATAGAAGATATATCTAAGAATGAATATAGGGAAAATTTAATTCCAGCCTATTTTAATCATAAACCTGCTGATATTTCCATAATCAAAAGGGGTATTTATTCATTAAAAAATAAGGGTCTTTTCGCAACAATAAAAAGTGCCATAACACCACATATTGGCAAAGGAAATAATGCTACTAAAAACAAAGAATTTAAGATATTCATTGCTAAAGGGTGCAACAGGAAGTGTTCCTATTGTGCAATACACTTTGCTGTTGGTTCTTTAAATAGCAAACCATTATCCAGCGTTTTAAACAGAATTAATGAAGGAATAGATTTAGGATACAAAAAAATAGGCCTTTTTGGTGATAGTATTGGGGATTATGGATTAGATATAAATATTGACCTAGGTAAATTACTAGATAAAATATCTTCAATAGACAAAGATTTTAGTATAGCTCTATATGATCTCCATCCTTCCAGTTTTTTGATGTATTTCAACCAAATAGAAAGATTATGCAAATCAGGTAAAATATATTTGCTTTACATACCAATACAGTCAGCCAATAAAAGAATACTTAAATTAATGGAAAGGTATTATGATATTGACCAGGTAAGAAGTAATGTATTAAAACTGAAAAAATACAAAAAGTTATATATTATAAATGGCATCATAATTGGATTTCCTAGTGAAACTGAAAAAGAATTTGAGGATACTTTAACATTTCTGAATGAAACTAAAAATAATATGAGTCTTATCCATTTTTATAGTGACATGCCTAACACAAAATCATCTAATATGGAACCTAAGGTTGATAAGATTTCTATGGGGGCAAGATATGCCAAGATAAAAAACTCCAATATCCCCCATTATAAGCAGTGTATTGAAAAAGAACTAAAAACCCTATGATGATTAATACCTTTATGTGTTGATTATATAGGTAAAGTGAAACCTACCTATAAAATTTAAAAAAATAGATAATACGGGAGGGTGGAAATTTCATATTTTCAATAAAATATCTGATTCTATGCTTTATCGTATACATTGGAACAATGATTTTCTTAGTCGGTCTTATGTGTAAAGTCCAGTCCCTAATTTTTTTCTCAGTTATCAAATGATGGCAATCCCCAAAACAACGCCAATTTAACGGGAAACTTAAGATCGCCATATTAGATACCCTCATTATTTCTTTGAAAACATCTTTTTGCTTTACACCTAAGTGCTCCAATACCTGTAATGCTATGAATAAATCATATTTTTTATCTGGTATAGGCCAGGGGCATTTTTTAGCATCATGCAAATACTTAATTTTTGGGAATTCTTCAATCTTGTTTAAATCAGAAGCATTCTTAGTTGCGAATCCTGCTCGAGATAAGGGATTAAAGTCCATTACATCACAATCATCTACAATAGGTCTTTTATATGGGCCTAATTCTAATACAGAATCAAATTTTTCATTTTTTAGAACATTGATAACTTCATTAAAATACCCCCACCTACCTTTCCAATATTTATCTAATACCTGTAACTGGTCAAACTCAGGTTTAGTCATAAATCCCATGATGAATAGTTGTTTGACTAATATATATAAAGTTTACCTGACTTGTAATATTTCAAAAGGTTTATATCTTTGGTGAAAATTCTAATAATGAACCTGGGGGACCAATAAAGAATGAAAAAGTTTTCGAATTCAAAGAATTTTCAAAGCAAAATGAAAGTAGGACTCTTTGGATATTATAATTTCGGAAATTTTGGAGACGATATTATGGCTTTTATTATCTCACAACATCTAAAATCAAAAAGAATAAAATTCAGAATTTTTGGAGATCCAACAATATTTAGGGATCAACACAACCTAAACACAACCAATTCAATCAAAAATCTTGTAGACTATTCTGACATTATCATCATAGGTGGAGGGGGCTGCCTCATACCTAGAAAAGATAAATATTTCACTGAATACAACAATCAAATTGCTAGATTAATTGAACTATGCAAATTAAAGTCCACACCATTATATGCAATCTCAATAGGGGGCAATGGAGTTCCACTAAAAAGGATATACCCTAAACCCAGAAGAGATTTAATTCATTCTATAAGATATGCTACATTTAGAAACCCTCGAGACCTAAAGCTACTTAATGAGTCTAAAATAAAAGGCCACTACTATCCCGATATTGCATGGCTAACACCCAGATTCTTTCAAGGGAAAAGAACAAAAACAAAAAAAATAGGCATTAACATCATGCCATCAAAAAACATTCTTTTTAGATTCATTCTCGATATAATAATCAAAACAGCTATTAAAAAAAACAGAGACTATGAATTTATTTTTATTGATACTAGATCTAAATTAAATTTGGATCGTTTCAACACATTTCATTTAAAAGGCAAATATAGTAACTGTTCAAAAAGAAAATTTCATCAACTCAATGAAGATATTGAATTTATCAAATCATTAGATCTATTGATAACTTCTAGACTCCATATAGGAATTATTGCACTGGCCTATAATATTCCCGTTATTTCCTTCCTCCCAAAAATAAAAACAAAACATGCTTTCAAAAATGTAGGCCTCCACCACCTATTATGGGGTATTGGGGGATTATTTAATCTGATTTATTACTTTAGCTCTAAAAAAAGATTAAGAAAGCTTCTCAATTCACTATCTCATTTCAACAGCACACCAATTATAAATAATGCAGAACACCATCTAAAAGAATTAGATTCAATAATCACAAGAAATGAGAATTTGCAGACTAAATTAGGATCGCCCACTTAGGTGATCTATTGTACACCTTTTAAAAGTTCCCTGAAAATGCCGAGCTTGCACTTTGGGGTTTGTAAATTTAACATATACCCTACCTATTTTTTTGACTATTTTACCCCCCCCTAGCAAAATATACAATAATCCCTCTATATATTTCAGGCTCCCAATTAACTTCTTCTGCTTACATATATTCCAAGCTTTAAGCGAACCTCTCTTGTATTTATACATTACACCACAATTAACAAGCCAAAAATACAAACCAGCTACCAAGTTCTTTCTTTGAGTTGTTAGTTTGTTTTTTTCTTTTAAAAGATTTAGGGTCTTGGAAATGAGTCGTTTATATGTTGGAAAATGCCCTGGATTTCCACCTTTATAAGAGATAGAATCCTTCTTTGTCTCTCTCCAAAAATAATCTATAATCTCAAATTTCTTATATTTTAGTCCTTTGATTAAAGCTCTCAGATTATACTCCCATCCCTGGAAGCATCTAAGTGTCTCATCCCATCTACCTACTTTTTTTAATGAAGATCTTTTCCAGATTGGACCAGTAGTTTGCCAAGGTATGTCGAGTTTTAAGAATCTATTAATATCATCTTCTTTGGTAAAAACATTCCATAGGAGATCTAAGTCTTCTAGCTTATTATCATATAGTCTACACAGAAAAACTCCAAAATCCAGGTCTGGGTTAAGAGACATGAATTCTAATCTTTTTTTCAAACAATTAGGCAATAAGTAATCATCTGAATCAAGAAATATAACATATTTTCCTTTTGAACGTTTTATACCTTCATTTCGACACACAGGTGCTCCTGACTTCCTACTTTTTCTTTTGAAGTATTTGATCCTTTTGTCTTGTATATCCTTAAAAAAGATATCTGTTCCATCAGATGAACCATCGTCAATAATAATCGCCTCCCAATTAATATAGGTTTGATCTTTTAATGATTTGATTGTATCTTTAAGAATATACAGCCTGTTCTTGGTTGGTATTATAATCGATATTAACATCCTACACATAGTATAGCATTGCAATTGATTTAAATAAGTTTCTATCGATTAATTTCTGAACAAAAACATTTATTAAGCAGCGCATCCCCCACTAAATCATGGAACATGCCCTGTTTATTACAAACTCAAAAAACCTAAAATATTACAAAGATGATTTTTCTAGAATTTATTTTGGCAATGAATTTTGTGAGAGACTTATCCCAAGTATGTATGAAACACAGAAAATGATCAGATTTTGTAATAAATCAAAAATCCCTTTAACTATAGTAACCCCTTATCTTACAGACAAAGGGATAAAGGAATGGGGCAGTCTGATGAATAAATTGAAGAAAAACAAAATTATAGATGAGATTGTGTTTAATGATTGGGGGATGTATAATTTATTTAAAAAGAAATTATCCAACAAAAGATGGGTCAAAGGCAGAGTTTTATCAAAACAGTATAAAGACTTAGTGTTAGATTCCACTAGAAAAGAAACCTATGAATCCATACTCCCCCTATTCCAAGGCGAAATGACAGATACAAAGATGTGCCAAGATTTTTTAGCAGAAAATGATGTACTGATGGTTGAATTAGACAACCTTTCTCAAGGAATTCATCTTAACCTAAAAGGATCTAAGATAAAGGCTTCATTATACCATCCATTTAAGTATATATCCACGACTAGACTATGTCCATCTGCAAATTGCACTAGCAAACACAAAAGAATATTAACCATAGAAGACAGCTGCAATTTTGAATGTAAGAAATATACATTTAAAGTAGAAAAAAAAGGAAGAACAAAACATATGATACTAAAAGGAAATACATACTTCCACTACTTAAATAATGTACCTAAAGACTTAGAAAAAAAAGGAATAACTAGGTTAGTATTCCAACCACAAATACCGATGTAAAATGAAAATAGTAGCACCAGTAGGTAACCTCAAAGAAGTTGAAAAATTATTAAACGCAGGAGCTGATGAACTATATACTGGCATGCTGATAATGAAAGGTAATAAATTAAATGATGTTAACTATTTTACAAGTGCACGCAGAGGCAAATCCTGTAGTTTAAATAGCATAAACGAATTAAAAAAAGCAAACAAGATAGCTAAAGAAAAAAAAGCAAAGATCTATATCACCTTGAATTCATTTGTTTATATAGAAAAACAATTTCCTAAGTTAAAAAAACTAGTATATGACATATTAGGGACAGAAGTCAATGGATTTATTGTAAACTGTCCAAGTATGGTTAAGTTTCTTAAAGACATTGACAAGAAAATAGATATAAAAATCAGTAGTATGGCTACATGCCTTAACTCCGAATGTGTAAAGCTCTATAAAAAGATGGGTGCCTCTCAAATTGTACTTCCAAGGCATCTTAGTTATGAAGAAACAAAAAACATTATAAAAAATAACAAAGATACAAAATTTGAGATGATGGTTTCAAACGGAAGGTGTAGAAATCTTAATGGTCTTTGTCACCTTTGTCACGCCACCGCTCCAAAAAATACAATAATAAAAAAGATAACTGGGAAAAAAATAATGATGAAGTTATTCAGTTTAAGGGAAGGAAATTATGGTTTAGCTCACAAAAAATTGAGTAGTTACTTTGAAAATAAAAATATAATGCACCTATTAAACGCAGATAGCGGATCTTGTAGGGCAAATTTCCAGGTTGATTTCAAACCAAAAGACAAAAATACAAAAGTAATCAGAAAAAACATAGATAACTTCTACATGCCTAACAGATTTAGGGAATGTGGCTTATGTTCATTATACTACTTTAAAAAGATGGGGGTCAATTTGCTAAAGATAGTTGGAAGGAGCTTTAAAACAAATCTTAAAATAGATAATGTAAAGATGCTAAAAGAATCATTAAACCTGTTAAACCAAAAAATAACAAAAGAAGAATATTTTAATCAAGTTAAAAAAATAATTAAAAGAACAACGGGGTTAAGATGCAGTATATTTAACTGCTACTACCCTGAAATATTCTACAATTCTAATCCAAGAATATGAACAGCCTATTTGAGTAAAATTTACTGATGTCATTTACAACAACAATCCTGTTTTTTCTCTAAAGAATTATGGTCTAAAAACCTAGATGTTTTACAACCCCCCCTGCAATAATCTGCTTTTTCACAACCCTTGCACCCTTTAGGGATCTTATTCCATTCAACTTTCAAGACGTCATATTTTTTGATTATCTGCTTCAAAGGACTATGATTAACATCACCAATCCTAAAATCAGAAGTAGTATAAGGGCAAGGTAAAACATCACCATTAAACATCACAAACAAAGCTTCATTATAACAAACACAATTACTTTTCATAACCTTCTTATAAATCAAATTAGTAATATAACGTCTTGGATAAATTTTCTTATATGTTTCCTGTGCAAAACACCACTCTTCCGCACTTAACTCCAACCCATTATTAACCTTAGCATCATTCAAAGGAACATATCTTTCAACCTTAACTTTAACTCCTAATTTCTTTCCTATCAAAAGAATATCTTCAAAAAAAGGAAAGTTAAGTTTTGTTAAAGCAACAAACAAAACTATCTTAAATCTCTTTTTCTTACATCGTTTTATATTTTCATAAACCTGATCATAAAAATCATTTAATTTATGCTTAGCATAAGTCTTAGGATGATCAAAATTAAATACTAAAACCAACTTATCCTTAAAATTCAATAACTTGGCAATCACATCTTCATCAATATGTACCCCATTTGTATAAAGATAAGATGTAATCCCCTTATCATAACACTCATTAATAAAAGAAAATATATCTGGATTTAAAAGAGGCTCGCCACCTAAAAATGCAATTTTTCTTATTCCATTATCTCTCACTTCAGAGATTAAAGAATGAATCTTCTCATTAGACAACCCCTTACATCCATTTCTTTCAGAATAGCAATAAATGCAATTTAAATCACACTTATTAGTTATATGTATGCCAATGGACCTCACTTTACAAAGTTTAGATATATGTAAGACCCTAAATGTGGCTATAATTAAGTTACTATTCGCTACAAAATTCAAAAAAGAGTTAGGTAATAAAACAGCCGTTTTAGCTAAAAAATCTCTTATGAAACTCCCTATTTTAGACACATAATCACCCTTACTAACAGTATCTATACACCTCATATATATGATTTGCTGTTTAGATAATCTTTAATTTACTAAATTCAATATTACATAAAGATTTTTATAGATATTAGCCCTACTTAACTAGTATGAATAATAAAAAGAGTAAAAATGAAATTATAGAAGAAAGTATAGGTAAAAGAAAACTAAATAGGTTCAAATCAACATTCTCCCATATACTAAAGAAAGGAGACCTACTTGATGTAGGATGTGGAAAAGGAGATTGGCTTAAGTTTCTAAGTGAGAGAACAAAATTAAGCCTTATGGGGGTTGATGCTTCTCAGATTAATTTAAATAAAGCAAATAAGAATCTTATTGGGAAGAATATACCTATAAAGATAACAAATGCTATGAATCTGCCTTTTCCAGACAATAGATTTGGTCAAGTAACTGCACTAGAAGTATTGGAACATATGCCCCAATGGAAAATAGGATTAGGGGAGATTATAAGAGTTGCATCAAAGAAAGTAGTTATTACTGTACCCTACAATGAAAAACCAATATGTGAAATCTGCCCAAATTGCAAATCCATATCATATTTAGAAGGACATATTAATAGGTTTACTGATAAAGATTTTAAATCCATCGATATAAAAGGAAAAATTACATTTCATAAAATTAAGTATACATCTAGTTTTAATTACCAAATAAAATGGAGGGGGTTATTAAGGTCATCAAATAAAATATCATACTTAAAAAATATTAAAATTAACACTAAAATACCAAAAACTGTCTGCCCGTCTTGCCATAAAGGAGCACCCTATAAAAAATATGCAAAAAGGTTCATACGTAGATTGATAAGGACACTAACTAATTCCCCAGAATATCTCTTGGTAAGCATAGACTTGACTGATTAGCAATAGAAATCCGAAAAGTATTAAATACCTACCCAACTTATTCATGATAATGAAACTCTCAGTTGTCCTCCCATGCAGAAACGAAGAAAAAACAATAAAGATATGTATAACAAAAATAAAGAAAGCACTTAAGGGAATGGACTATGAAATTATTGTTTCCGATTCATCGTCAGATAGAAGCACAGAAATAGCAGACAAACTTAAAGTAAAGATTGTAAATGCAAAAAAAGGTTATGGTAATTCTTACTTAGAGGGATTTAAGCATGCAAAAGGCAATTACATTGTGATGGGTGATGCTGATGACACTTATGATTTTCTAGAGATTCCAAGATTTATAGGGGAACTAGATAAGGGTTATGATCTA
>CAYLIL010000011.1:0-11492 GCA_964384045.1 uncultured Methanosarcinales archaeon | reverse complement strand
AAAAAGAAAATGAAATTATATTTCGCACCATTAAATTTTCTAAGTAATTATGTGTATAGACATTTATTGTTAAAACATAAAGCAGATTTTGTATTTTCTGAATTAATTCTTATAAAAGACTTTGATAAAGAAGTTGGTAAAGACAAATTAAAAATATTTGATTCTGATATCTCTAAAACAGTTTTCCAAATAGGCGTTTCATCTGTTGAAGAAACAATTAAAGGAGTCAAACTAATTAAAGAATATATACCAAATGTTAAAGAAATTAATTTGAATGTTGATTGCCCAGAGTCAAGAATGCAGAAGAATAAAGTTTGTTCTGGACTATTATTTGATCTTGAATTATTAGAATCAATCTGTTTAGGATTAATTAAAAGCTGCAATAAGATTATTCCGAGCGTAAAGATAAGACTAGGAACTTCTATTAAAGAGATTAAAATTAAAGAATATTTACAAATGTTTGTAAGAATAGGAATTAAAAAAGTTTATATTCATGCTAGAACACTTCGTTATTCTTACAACAAACCTGCACTCTATAATGAACTTAAAGAATTGCGCTCAGAATTTAACTCATTAGAATTAATTTTTAATGGTGATGTAGATTCTTATGAAAATTATCTAAAACTTAATGGCGATGTAATGATTGGTAGAGCAGCATTAACAAATCCCTTGCTGTTTGAGCAAATTAAATCTAAAACTAAATCTGCTTCTGGTTCATTTAATCCAGTAATAAAAGATATTAATATTGTTAAAGATGGAACTAAAGATGTTTTCTTAAAAGAAAAAAGAGATGTAATTATTGAATTTTTAGAATTATGCTTAAAAGAAGACTTGAGAATGCAGTTAGTTAAAAATAACTTAAATTATCTAATGAAAGGAGTAAGCTCAAGCTCATTATTTCTAAAAAATGTAAATACAAGCTCAAACATACAAGAAGTCATAGATATTTTCAAATCAATGTTCTAGTTGTGGCACACCATAAGTTTGCAAAAACTTTATAAAGCAAATATTTATCCTATTCATTAATATGGCAGAAGAAATTAAATGTATATCATGTAAAAAACCACTTACAAATCTAGTTGGTTCTGTAAAGTTTCTGTGCCCAGGTTGTGGCAAATTTGAAATGATTAGATGCAAAAATTGTAGGGAAATAGTATCAAAATATAATTGTCCTAATTGTGGCTTTGAAGGCCCTAACTAGTTCTGAGGTAAAATATATGGCAAATGCAATTGTTACATTCAAGTTAATGCCAGCATCACCAGATGTTGATTGTGAATCTATTGTTGAAAAAGCTAAAGTAATAGCTACTGAAACAGGTGCTAAAGGCAATGTTGCTCATGAAATCAAACCTATAGCTTTTGGTTTAAAAGAAATTACAGTTATTGGAATGTATGAAATGACTGATGATTTTGCTTCAGATCCTATTGCAGATAAAATGGCAGAATTAGAAGGCGTTTCTAATGCAGAAGTTGCTAGTATTGACCTTGCTATGGGTTAATTTTTTATAGTTTACTTACTTTCTCTTATTTTATGAATATTAATAGCTATAATCTAAGTAAAAATAATATTAAAGATCTTTTAGATAATGTTCCTTTTAATGGAGAATGTTATGAAATTATTTTCTTAAACAGACAAGAATATAATAAAAAGAAAAGCAAAAAACTAAACAATACTACACATAAAGTCGGTTTTAATGTAAATTATAAAAATTATGTTACATCAAGACAAGGAATAAATTTTAGTATTAACTATTTTATAAAAGATAATATTGTTGCCAAACTTAAGAAGTATAAAGCTGTTAAATTTAAATCAACTATTATGAAAAGTCTTACTGATGTAATAGATAATGTTTATTTTGCACTTGAAAAAGAAGATTATTTAATTTACCAAGTTAAAATTGATACTCCTGAAATAAAATTTGAAATAGAACCTTGCTATAGCAAATCTAAACCAAGTAGGGATCTAACTATCGATTTAATGGGTGCAGGAGTAAAACAATACGATTATATTGTATCTCATTTAGGATCTCTAGATATTGAGGTGGATGATCAAATAAGTTGCATTCCTTTGCTAGAAAGAAAAATAAAAAGTAATAAAAAGAAGGCAGGTTCAAATATTATTGATTTTGAGAAAGATAAAGAAATAAAAAGAATAAGAGAGGCTAGATTGACAAGAAAAATTTTAGCAAGAACTAAAGATTTTGGAGAAGTAGAAGAAGATCAGGCCCCCCACCTTTCTAAAGTTCAAACAGAAAAAGATAGAATAAGATTAACACAAGGCATTATAGATAAACATAACAAAGACGAAGAAGCTAAAGAAACTAAGCACAAGAAAACAATTAATTTTACTAAACATTAATAAGATTTCAATAACCTTTTTATATTATTATCTCCTAATTCTCATTTATGGCACTAATGAAAGACTTTCATAACTTAAAAGGAAATCACCAAAATCAAGTTAAGAAGCTTGTTGTTGATTATGAGAAAAAGATTCGTTCTCTTAATAAGAAAATTGTAAAAATTAAGAAACAAGGAGAAAAGCTAATGCAACACATACAATCTTTTTCTGCAGAGAAACAAAAGTATCTTGATGAGTTGCAAGAACTTCAGAAGTTTATGAAGAAAAGATAGTTTTAGAATTTGTTACTTTTATTATAAAAATTTAAAATTTTACTGTAACACTTTTTAATCTCAGATAAATTCTTCACTTTACCAAATTCTCGTATTTCTAACACTAAATTATCTGACTTTTGAACAGCAACAGAATCACTTAACTCAACAATAGTATTAGTAGCACCAAAATATTCAGCATAAGTTTTTATTGCATTATTCTTACAAAGTTTAAAAAGGTCAGACCTATATTCTTTATAATTATTCTTAGCAATATCAAATTCAGGAAATAACAAAAAGCAGAGAGCATCAAAAGCATTAAGATAATCTCTACTAACGCCCAAATTTAAGTCTATCATTAATCCTTTTGCCTTATTTGCCAATTCAGCGTTATCCTTATATTTTTCAAGCATAGAAAAGAGAAATTCATACTAATTTATAATATTTTCTTTAAATCTTTTTAATATCTGCATTCGTCTTTATCCCTTTGTAAGAGAAATGTGTTCTTGCAGCTTTGAAACCTTTTTTATGAAGTTTTTCTATTACTTTATTATGACTTAAGCCTTGCTTTTTATTTTTCTTCATATACTCATGTATATCTATAAAGCCAACAATATTTATTTTTTCTTCTTCTAATAATAGCTGAAGGAATTCTTTATGCAACTCGGAAGACTTAATCATTTCTCTTAATAATTTTTTATCTTGCAACTGCCCAACCCAAAGAGGACCAACTTCTTGTTTAAAGAAATTAGGAGTATACATTTTATGATTATCTATAATTTTTACAGCTTCTGACTTAGATTTTTTACAAACAAATATTATCCTATAATAATGATCTTTTGCATAACTGAATATTGGAATTAAAGCTCTTTCATATTGAGAACCAACTAACTGCACTTTTCTAATTAATATCCTTAGTGCAATTTCATGTTTTTCAGGTGTAAGAATTGATTTTGCCCAATATTTCCATTTCGTTGTTTTAGGATAAGTTCCAGTGAGTGCAGCAGTATCAGTTGCAACCACTGCAAGTATTCCTCCACGAGATAAACTCCTTATTGAATTCTCTAAAAACTTATTAGGAGAACCAAATGGATCTAAATCTATAAAATCATAACCTCTATCTTCTAATAAAAATAAATTTGCATCTTGATTAGATATTCTAGCTTTAATTTTATTCAATCTAAGATTTTTTTTTATATTTTTTACAGCTGTTTTATCATAATCATTCATATCTAAAGATTTTATACACTCTTTTGCTTCTAATAAAAATCTTATCCCTCTAACACCAGAACCAGCTAAGGGCAAACCAACTGCTAATTTCTTTTTGTTTATTTTGTAAAAAGTTTTCATAAAAAGAATTGTTAAATCCCTATTTGTTTTCATAACAGGATTATAAAATACTTCTAACTTCTTAGATATTTTATCTTTATGATCTGCATCAGTATAAAATATTGCTTTTCCTTCTTGAGTTTTTATCATAGTTTTACCTACAAAATTATAAAATCAGTTTATAAAAGAATAGAAGGATATATAAATCTAATCATATTTACATATAACACAATGGGAATAGAAGGAGATTATCAAAAGATTTGTAAGGAACTTAAAGGATTAGAAGGAAAGCAAAGATTTGAATGGTTTAAAGAAAATATTGAAATAATAAATAATTTATATCAACAAAATGATAAGTTTAATTTAGAAACTTTAAGCACCCATTTAGAGGATTCTTTCGTAGGAATTAAACTTGATGGGCCAGATTTAATAATCGGAACTAAACATTGTGAAAAAACATTGCATGAAATATGTGATATTAACCCTACAGAAAAAAGCCAAGGTTTCATGTTTATTGGTGGGAATTACGCTAGAGTTAAACAAAAACATACATTAGAAATTTATATTAAATAACTAATAACTTTTATAAATAAAAATTATCTCTAAAAATAGAAAAGTTTATTAATAATTCTTACTTTTCTTACATATAAGAAAGGTGATAATATGACATTAGTAGCTGTAAAATCTGCAACAATTACCGAAAAATCACAGGTTGCTATACCTAAAGACTTAAGAAAGATAACTGGCTTCAAGAAAGGTAGTAAGATTGCCATACTTGCATTTAAAGACCATATAGAAATTAGAGCAATGAAAGATTTAAATAAAAAATTACAAACAGCATACGCAAGTGAAAAATCCCTCAGTAAAACATGGCTTTCTAAAAAGGAAGATAAATCATGGAAAGACTTGTAAAAGGAGATATTATTGTTTTACCATTTCCTTTTTCTGATTTAAGTTCTGTTAAAAAAAGACCTGCACTCATCATTACCAACCTTAAAGGTGATGATTTTATTCTTGCACAAATAACTTCTCAAGAAAAAAAAGATAAATATTGCATTAAATTAAACAATATTCTAAATATTAACAGTTACATTAGAATTAATAAAATCTTTACTGCAGACAAATCTATCATGTTGTATAAAATTGCAAAATTAAAGAAAAAGAAATTAAAAGAAGTTGAAGACAGATTAATTAGTATGTTTAGAGAATGAAAAAACTTTTAAATATAATAACCAGATATTTTTATACAATGAAAAAAATATTAACACTGATAACATTAGTATTGGTTCTGCTTACATTAATAACAGGATGTAATACAAATGCAGACAAGATAGATTCTGGAGATGAAAATTCAGATGTAGATTATAATGGAGACAACTCAAATAGCAATGACAATAGTGGAAGCAGCAGTATACCACAACCACCTGCTTTACCAAGTGATTAAAATGAAAAAAATAGCAATATTAATGATATTTCTACTTCTAGCAACAAATATCGTGGTTGCAGAAGAGTACGAAACAACTCTAGATATAGAGAAAGGATGGAATCTAGTTACAATGTATACAATAAGAGACTTCCTAGATAATAATAAATATTATGAAGAAAATAATATATTAACAGCTTATATGTATGATAGATTCAACGAAAATTATATAAGACTTTATCCTGAAAGAGAGCAAAACAAAATAGATTTATTTCTTACTGAATTAGGAGACGTAGAAGAAGGAGGAAATCCTATGAGATATGGAACTCTTACTGCATCATCAATGTGGATTAATAGTCGTACAGACCAACAAATAACTTTTAGAACTCTTGATGGACCATTAGATCTTGAATACATTGCATTAGACAAAGGATGGAACTTTTTATCAATAACTAAAGAAATGTTAGGATATTACATCAAAGATATTAAAGGAACATGTGATATCGATGTAATTCATAGATTTAATAAAAATGATTGGGCTGAAATGGACAGAACAGACTATTTTGAATTTAAGAAAGAATATCTAGGTGCAGGAATATTAGTTAAATCAAATAATGATTGTATTCTAGGTAACCCTGTAATCGAGAATAGTGAACCACCAGGATTACCAAATTAGTTTTTTCTTTTTTATTACTTTATTTTTTTTACATAAAATTTTATAAATAAAATCTAATTCTATTACATTATGTTATATATGATAGGTATTGGTCTTAATGATGTTGAAGATATCACTGTTAAAGGCTTGAATGCAGTTAAAAAGTGCAAATATGTATATTTAGAAAACTATACTTCTATTCTACAATCAACTAAACAGGATCTTGAAGAGTTCTATGGTAAAGAAGTAATCTTAGCATCTAGAGATGTAGTTGAAAAGAACGCAGAAAAGATTCTTAAAAAAGCTGAAAAAGAAGATGTTGCATTTCTAGTTGTAGGAGAGGTATTCGGTGCAACAACTCACACAGATATTTTCCTAAGAGCTAAAAAGAAAAATATTCAAATTAAAGTTATTAACAATACATCAATTCTAAATGCAGTTGGTGTTATTGGATTAGAACTTTACAAGTATGGTAAAACAACAAGTATTGTTTTCCCAGATAATAATTGGTTACCTGAAACTCCTTATGATGTTATTAAACAAAATAAATCGCAAGGTTTACATACACTATGTTTACTTGATATTAAAACTGCAGAGCCGACTAAAGAAGATATTCTTAAAGATAAAAACACGGCACAAGAACCAAAGTTTATGACAGTGAATCAAGCTATTGAAGTTCTTCTAAAAATAGAAGATAAAAGAAAAGAAAAAATATTTACAAAAGACACATTCTGTATTGGTGTTGCAAGAATTGGCAGAGATGACCAAAAAATAGTTTCTGGAAAAGCTTCAGACTTATTAAAAGAAGATTTTGGCGCACCACTGCACTCACTAATTATTCCTGGCAAACTACATTTTGTAGAGGAAGAAATGTTAGAAAACTATTAATTAATTCAATCAGATTTTATTTCTTCTATTTATACACTAATCTTAACCAAAAAACATTTAAATAATAGTTTCTATAATAGGAACTACTATGGAAAGTAAAGAAGAAAAAATGCTAGAACTATTCTATAATTATCCAATGAAAGAATGGCATTTTGAAGAAATCCTAAAGCAAGCAAAAATAACAAGAAGTAAAGCTTTTGGTTGGTTAAAAACATTTTGCAAACAGGAAATTATCAAGAAAATTAAACCAAAAGGTAAAATGCCATTTTATATTGCAAATTATAATAACTTTCAATATGAAAATAGAAAAAAATTATTTGCATTAAATAAAATTTATGGATCAAAAATAATTAAACAAATACTTTCTAACAATAAAATAAAAACAGCAATACTATTTGGAAGCTTCACAAGATCAGATTGGAATATTAATAGCGATATAGATATATTTATTTATGGGAACATAAAACATAATGAACTAATAATCGGATTAGATAGAAATATTGATTTATTTATCTGCAAAAATAAACAAGAACTTCGAAAGTTTTCCGAAAATCTTATGCATAATATTATTAAGGGAAATCTTATCAAAGGAAATATAGACTTTGTTAAGGTTGAAATAAATGCATAAAAGACTAATATTTGAAGATTGTAAGAAAAAAGGTTTTTTATTTAATCTTAAAGAGATAGACAAGTTCAAGATAAAATCCATGATTGAGATCGCAAACACCGACTTTGAAACAGCTGAATTTCTTGACAAAAGCAAAAGATATAATCTCTCTTCAACTTATAAATTATATTATGATGCATTGCATGAAATAACCACAGCATTATTAATCCTTCATAAAATTAAATCATATAACCATCAATGCTTATTTGCGTATTTATGCAATAAACATAAAGAATTTAGAATTGATATCTTTGAAAGAATAAGGATTAAAAGAAACAGGTTAAACTACTATGGTGAAAAACTAACTGAAAGAGAGTTTTACATATTAAAGAAAACAATCAAAGAATATTATTGCAAAGTAAGAGAGAAAGTATTAAGAAATGCTTAACTAAAAAAAGCCTTCAATTCTCTCTCAGGTTTAACTGAAACTTTAACATTCCAGGTTGCAGGAAAGCATCGTCTATAATTATTCCAAATGTAACGTTCATCTAAGAATATAATTACTCCTTTATCTGTCTCACTCCGAATACAACGTCCAGCACCTTGCAAAGTTTTGTTGAATGCAGGAAATAAATATCCATAATCCCAACCTTTCTTAAATTTCTTATCAAAATAATCAATTAAAGCTTTTGTTTCTAAGTCTGGCCTTTGTAAAGGCAAACCAACTACAACTACAGCTTTCAAGTTTTCTCCAGGTAAATCAACACCTTCACTAAAGCTTCCACCGAGAACGCCAAGAAGGACAGCACCAGTATTTTTATATTTTTTAAAATTAGTTAATAAATCTGATTTCTCTTGACCAGATAATTCTGACATTTCTGTAAATACCGTTTTAGTTGTCATTATAGAAAAATATTTAGAAACATTTTCTGACATAAAGTAACTAGGAAAGAAGATTGCAACATTTCCAGGAACATTCTCTGCTATATCTTTTAATTCAGTTGCAATAGATTTATACATATTCTCATCCCTTTTTGTAAACTTGGTTGTTGTTTTAGGAACAATTAATAATTCACGATTCTCCTCGGGAAAAGGACTTTTGAATACTTCCTCTTTTGCTTCATCAAAACCAATTAATTCTTTATACATTGCAGTTGGGGTTAGTGTTCCAGACATCATAATAATAGAATGAGCATTATTTACAACCTCTTTACTTACAAGACTAGGATCTAAACATTTGTAAGCTAAAATTAAATTATTCTCTTCTTTTTTTGTGAAAATTCTAGTAAAGCCTTCTTCTTGCCCAAGCCACTCATTAAGAAAGTTTGCAACTCCGCCGATTCTTGATCTTTGTTCTTTTTCACGAATTTGCTCAGCTGCAACCTCTAACGAAATAAATAATTCTTTGTAATCTCTTATTTTGCTTACTTCGTCAATAAAACTTTGTTTTGTAACATATATTTCTTGTTCACCATATTTCAGTTTCTCAGAAAAGTCTTTCAAGATACTAAGCAATTGAACAAGGTGTTCTTGTATTTCTTCTAACTTAAATTTCTTTGCTTCACTTATTGAAGCTTTCAACATTAAAGAAGTAAAGTAATGAGAAGCTTGATCTTTTATTCTATTAGGCAAGTTGTGCCCTTCGTCTATAACAATTATTAATTCGTCTAAATCTTTATCTATTTTATTTAGTAATATTTTTCTTATATGTTTATTAAAAACAAATTGATAATCAGCAATAATTACATCTGATTCTTTTGTTAACTCCAAAGCTAACTCATAAGGACATATTGCTCTATCCTCAGAAAAAGTGTATAAATCACGAGCAAGCAATGGACTAATAACTTTTACTTCTGATAAAGCGAGTTCGCCATCAACAGATAATTTATCTCCTTTTTTAAAATTAGTAAAATACGCACACTTTTTTTCTTTTTTTAATAATTTACAATATTCTGCTAATTCTCCTGCATTAAAGTTTGGCATAGACTGTAAACATAAATGCTTTCTTCCAACAAGATCAACCCCAATATTTGAAAATTTTACTTTAATATCTTTTAAAGTATTCATTGCTAAAATATGTTGAGTATTTCTGCTTGTTAAGAACAATACTTTCAAACCATCTTTTTTAGCTTTAATAATTGCAGGCAATAAAGCAGCAACTGTCTTCCCTAAACCAGTTGGAGCATGTGCAATTAGATTCTTTCCATTAGTAACGCAATCATGAATATCTTTCATTAAATCATCCTGCATAGGCCTAACTGCATCATATGGAAAGTGTTTTTTTAGAATTTGCATTTAAATTTAGAAATCTGGATGTTTTATAAGTTTTTTGTTGGTGTGGGAAGTGTAGAAGTTATGCAATTTTATTCTTTATTTAAAACATAAGATAAAATCTGTGGGACTATGTTCGTTTTGGCTAAAAAATAGTCAGCAGGGCGCATTACCAAAGAAAAATAATTAGCTATAATTTTATTAACTTTATTAAAAGTATTCTTATCAGAAGACTTAAATAAAAAATTAATTTCTAAATTCGGCTTTTTCATACCAAAGAAAGCCGGTTCAGCACTAAGCTTAACAGAATAAGTTAAACTATTAAGCTTTCCTCGCAAAGTTGAATCACCATCTTTAAGATAATTTGCAGGGTTAGAATTAAGAAAATCAATAGGGATACTATCAGCCTTAAGCAAATCAGCCAAAGGAACTAAAGAATCTGAATTAATTTTTTTATATTTATAACTAACATGATCCCAAGTAGTATTTTTATTAAACCTAGTGCAATACCAATCAACTACCTTCTCAGGCGCATCTAATATTGATTTGAATAATCTTGCAAGTAAAGGTTTTTCTATTACCATAACAAAGAAGAATTAATATGGTTATATAAATATTTGGGTGTATTTAAAGGAAATAAATCCAAAACCATTTAAAAGAGGAAAAGCAAAATAAGCACCATGAAGCCTGAATTCCAGATTATTATTGCCGCACTCTTATTAGGAACAATAGGAATTCTAACAAAACTTATTGGTTCAGATGTCCATCCTACTGTAATCGCATTCTACAGAGTATTTTTTGCAATGATTATGCTTGCAATTTTATGTCCAATGGTTGATAAAACTACTTTCAAACCAAAAAGGAAAGACTTAGGAATGTATGCACTTATTGGTTTAATATTTGCAATTAGTATGAGCTTGATAATTATTGCATACTCAAAAGCCCCAATTCAAAATATTACTTTGCTTTCATCAATGGCTCCTTTCTTTGTTTTAATCTTTGCCTATTTCATACTCAAAGAAAAAATTACTAAAACAAAAATTTTAACTTTAATAATTGCAATTATTGGATTAATAATAATAAGCCCAATAAAAGCAGAAGGTTCAATCTGGAATATTATAGCAATAATAGTTGCAGCCATAGATGGGGTATTAATTGTTTTAATGAGAAAAGAAGATCAAAATCATCCTATAGGAGATGTATTCTGGTTTTTTCTTTTTGCAACAATCTTTTTACTACCTTTTCCTCTAATCTTTGGTTTAGGAAAAATAAGCATATATGTATTTCTTATTGGATTTGTAACAACAGGGATAGGTTATTTCTTTTATAATTTAGGGCTAGAAAAAATTGAAGCAGAAATCGGATCAATAATTATGACAGTTATTCACCCAGTTATCAATATAATCTTAGCATTTATTATTATTAGTGAAAAACTTAATCCACAAGTTCTTATTGGTGGAGCAATTCTTGTTGCAGCAGGAGTTTACCTTGAAACACACAATAAAACTTTAAAAGCCAAAGGCATTCATAAAAGAAAATGGCTAAGCAAAAGATTCCTACGTTTAAAGAAGCGTTAACAAAAGTCTTAACAGAAGAAGAAATAGAAGTAGCTAAGACTGCACATGATATTCTAGGAAGTATAGCAATTATTGAGATTGCAGATTCTTTAATTGAAAAAGAAACTATTATTGCTGAAACATTATTAGATA